>NZ_JAKTNS010000033.1:0-24641 GCF_022760915.1 Thermus thalpophilus
CAGGAGCGGTATGCCCCCCGTACACAGACTCTTACACATAACTCTTGACACGACCAGCCCCACTGGCTCATCGGTCCTCTCACCTTCGTGGCCATCGTCCTCCCCACGGTGTGGCGGAGCTGGCCTTTCGTCATGGTTACCTACCTGGCGGCCCTCCAGACCGTACCCCAGGAGCTTTACGAGGCGGCCAAGGTGGACGGGGCCACCCCCTGGCAGCGCTTTCGGCACATCACCTGGCCCTTGCTCCGGCCCGTCACCGCCATTCTGCTCCTCTACGGCCTTCTCGGCACCCTTTACAGCTTCAACATCGTCTACATGATGTTCGGCCACGGCGCCGGGTACCCGGGGGAGTGGGGGGACCTCCTCATGACCAACCTGTTCCGGAACACCTTCGGCATGTGGAACTTCGGCCTGGGGGCCGCCGCCAGCACCCTTTACATGCTCTTGACCCTGGTGCTCATCCTCTTTTGGTACCGGGTCTTCCGCGAGGACCTGAAGGCGAGGTGAACGATGCGGGAAGAACGTTGGCTGGCATGGGGCGCTTGGGGCGTTTTGGTCCTGGGGCTTTTCGGGCAGCTTTTCCCCATCCTTTGGATGGTGAACACTTCCCTGATGACCCAACTGGAAGCCGCCACGGGAAGCCTCTTTCCCAAGGTGCCCCAATGGGGGAACTACCTGGAGATCTGGCGGGCGCTCCCCTTTTTCCAGTACCTCAAAAACTCCCTTCTCATCTGCGGCCTCACCACCCTCTTCGCCCTGGGGGTGGCCATCCTGGCGGGCTACGCCCTGGCCCGCTTCCGCTTCCCCGGGGCGGAGCTTTTCGCCGGGAGCGTTTTGCTCACCCAGGTGATCCCGGGCATTCTCTTCTTGATTCCCATTTACATCATGTACATCGCCTTCCAGAACTGGGTGCGGGAGGCGCTGGGCCTCGAGGTGAGGCTGGTGGGGAGTTACACGGGTTTGGTCCTCACCTATACCGCCTTCTTCGTTCCCATGAGCATCTGGATCCTGCGGGGCTTCTTCGCCTCCATCCCCAAGGAGCTGGAGGAAGCGGCCATGGTGGACGGGGCCACCCCCTTCCAGGCCTTCTACCGGGTGATCCTGCCCCTGGCCCTGCCGGGCATCGCCGCCACCGCCGTCTACATCTTCCTCACCGCCTGGGACGAGCTCCTCTTCGCCCAGATCCTCACCACCGAGGCCACCGCCACCATTCCCGTGGGCATCCGCAACTTCGTGGGCAACTTCCAAAACCGCTACGACCTGGTGATGGCCGCGGCCACGGTGGCCACGCTGCCGGTCCTCTTCCTCTTCTTCTTGGTGCAGCGCTGGCTCATCCAGGGCCTCACCGCCGGCGCGGTCAAGGGATAGGAGGAGCGTGTGGACAGGGAAACCTTTCTTTTCGGGGCAGCCACCAGCGCCTACCAGATCGAAGGGGCCACGCAGGAGGACGGTCGGGGGCCCTCCATCTGGGACGCCTTCGCGCGGCGTCCCGGCGCCATTCGGGATGGGAGTTCGGGCGAGCCCGCCTGCCAACACTATCGCCTTTGGCGGGAGGACCTGGCGTGGATGCGGTGGCTGGGCTTAACGGCCTACCGCTTCTCGGTGGCCTGGCCCCGCATCCTCCCAGAGGGAAAGGGCCGCATCAACCCCAAGGGCCTCGCCTTCTACGACCGCCTCGTGGACGGCCTTTTGGAGGCGGGGATCACCCCCTTCCTCACCCTTTACCACTGGGACCTGCCCTTGGCCCTGGAGGAGCGGGGCGGGTGGCGGAGCCGGGAAACCGCCTTCGCCTTTGCGGAGTACGCCGCCTTGGTGGGGAAGGCCTTCAAAGACCGCGTCCCCTTCTTCGCCACGCTCAACGAGCCTTGGTGCAGCGCCTTCCTCGGCCACCTCACCGGGGAGCACGCCCCGGGCCTGAGGAACCCGGAGGCGGCCCTCAGGGCCGCCCACCACCTCCTCCTGGCCCACGGGCTCGGGGTGGAGGCCCTGCGGGGGGCGGGGGCCAAGCGGGTGGGGATCGTCCTCAACTTCACCTGGGTGGAGGGGGAGGACGCGGAGGCGGTGGACCGGGCGGACCGCTACCACAACCGCTTCTTCCTGGACCCCCTCCTGGGCCGGGGCTATCCCGAAAGCCCCTTCACCCCTAGCCCTCAGGTCCCCATCTACCCCAGGGACCTGGAGCGCATCGCCCAACCCTTGGACTTCCTCGGGGTGAATTACTACACCCGCGCCCGCGTGGCGCCGGGGGAAGGCGTATACCCCGTGCGCTACCTCCCCCCAGAGAAGCCCACCACCGCCATGGGCTGGGAAGTCTACCCCGAAGGGCTGTACCTCCTCCTAAAGCGCCTGGCCCGGGAAACCCCTTGGCCCCTTTACGTGACGGAAAACGGGGCCGCCTACCCCGACCTTTGGGCGGGGGAAGAAGTGGTGGAGGACCCCGAGCGGGTGGCGTACCTGGAAGCCCACCTGGAGGCGGCGCTTCGGGCTAGGGCCGAAGGGGCTCCCCTTCAGGGCTACTTCGTCTGGAGCCTCCTGGACAACTTTGAGTGGGCCCACGGCTACACCAAGCGCTTCGGCCTCCTCTACGTGGACTTCCCCACGCAAAGGCGGATTCCCAAGCGAAGCGCTTTCTGGTACCGGGAAAGGCTCCGCGGCGGGGCCTAAGCGTCCGGGCCCACGAGGCGGTACCGCCTCGTGGGCCTCCCGGCGCTCCCGCGGACCTGCTCCGCCTGCAAAAGCCCCTGGCGCCGCAACCCCTCCAGGTAGCGCCAGGCAGTGACGCGGGAAAGCCCCAAGGAAGCGGCCACCTCCTCCACCGTCAGAAAGGCGCGGTGGCGGAAGAGGCCCAGGACGCGGTCTTGGGTTAGGGGGTCTAGGCCCTTGGGCCCCCTGCCCCGGGCCAGGAGGCGGTCCAGGTCCGCTTGGGACACCTCCTTCTTGCCCCGTAGCGCCCGGAAGGCCCGGTAGCGGCCCAGGGCCTCCTGGAAGCGGCTTCGCCCAAAGGGCTTCACCAGGTAGTCCATGGCCCCGCCGAGGAGGGCCCGCTCCACGGTGGGCGCATCCTTGGCGGCGGTGATGACGATGACGTAGCTCCCCTCGAGGGCAGGAAGGAGGTCCAGTCCGTGCCCATCGGGGAGATACAGGTCCAGAAGCACCAGGTGAGGCTCCGGCTCCAGCGCCTCCAAGGCCTCGGCCAGGCTCGAGGCCACGATCGCCTCAAAACCCTCCGCCTCCAAAAAGGCCCGGTGCAGGGCAGCCACCCGCGGATCGTCCTCTACGATGAGCGCCCGTTCCATGGCTCGCCCAGAACGATCCAGAACACCGTCCAGCCCTCCTCCCGGCGAAACCCCATCTCTCCCCCCGCCCCCCGCACCTGGGCCCGGGCTAGGGCCAGGCCGTAACCCCGCCCTGTCCCCCGCCCGCTCGCTCCAGGAAGGAAAAGAGCCTCTGTCCCTAGGGGAAGCCCCGGACCGTTATCCCACACCTCCACGCGCAAGCCCCCTTCCTCCTCCAGGAAAGAGACCCGAACCGCACCCCCAGGCCCGGCGGCTTCCAGGGCGTTGTCCACCAGGTGTCCCATCGCTGACACGAGCACGTCCGAAAGGGGCGCGTAACGGGCGGGAAGCCCCCCTTCCAAGGTCAACACCACCCCAAGCTCATGCGCCCTGCGGCGCTTACCCAAAAGCAGGGCAGCAACAAGGGGCACCTCCACCCGGGAAAGCACCGCCTCCAGCTCGGCTTCCGCCTCCGCCTCGCTCTGGATGAGGCGCAAGGCCTCCTCCACCCGCCCAAGCTCCAAAAGCCCAGCCAGGACATGGAGCAGGTTGTGGAACTCATGGGCCTGGGCGCGGAGGAGGTCCAAATGGCGGCGGCTTTGCGTGAGGTTTTCCGCCAGGCGCAATAGCTCCCGTTGGTCCTGGAAGACCACCACCCGGTGCTCCCCCACCCTGCGTACCCGCACCCGGGCGGGCCGGCCCGTGGGAAGAGGCAAAGCCTCTTCTCCAGAGGAGAGCGTTGTAGCCTCGGCCATGGCGGGCCAGATCCTCCGCAGGGATAGGGGCGTGAGGGCTTCCGGGGCAAGGCCCAAAAGGTCCCGGGCGCGGGGATTAAGTAGGACAACGTTTTCCCCTCGCACCACAACCACACCCTCCTCCAAAGCGGCCACGGCCGCTTCCAAAGCGACAAGCCGCTTTTGCGCCTCTTTCCAAGACCACCCGAAGGCGCGGCGCAGAACCCCATGAACCCGCGCCCTAGCCCAAAGGAGCGAAAGGAAGGCCAAAAGGAAGCCGAGCCCCCAAGCGGGCAAGTAAAGCGGGTAGCCCCGCGCCACCTCCAAAGCCCCAGAACTCATGGGCCAGCTCACCCAGGCCCGAAGCCCCCTTGGGCGCACCTCCACCCCCTCCGCCTTTTCCCCGAGAAGGGGCAAGGGGCTTTCGGGACGGGTCGTCAGGCGAACCCCCAGGAGGGGAAGGGGGCCACCCGACGCCACCGCCCCCGCCACCCTCCGGGCCTCGGTCAGGAGAGCTTGGCCCAGGTAGTCGTTGGCCCGGATGGCCTCGAGGAACCCTAATCCCAGGACCAAAACCACGAAGGGCGCCAAAAGGGCGCGGATCACGAGGGCATTATCCGACCTACGGGCCGGGGTAGGCCAGGGCGCTCTCCGGGTCAAAGGCGAGGCGCACCCGGGAGCCGGAAAGCGGGGTGGGGCTCACCAGCCTGAGCAGGGCCTCCCCCACCCGGACCCACTCCTCGTAGTGCGCCCCCAGGTAAAGGCTGTGCACCCGTTCCCCCTCCAGGGCGTTCACCTCCCCTACCCCCGCCACCCGCAGGACCTCAGGCCGGAGGACCAGCTTGGCCAGCCTCCCAGGGGCCAAGGACCCCATGGCCCTGGCCCGTACAGAGAACCCGGCAAGCTCCAGCCGGACCAGACCCTCCTCCAAGGCCACCACCAAGGCCTCCACCACGTTGGGGTTCCCGAGGAAATCCGCCACGAAAAGGGTCTTCGGGTTCCGGTAGAGCTCCTCGGGGGTGCCCACCTGCTCAATCCGGCCCTCGTTGAGCAGAGCGATGCGGTCGGCCATGGCCATGGCCTCCGCCTGGTCGTGGGTGACGAAGAGGGCGGCCTTGCCCGTGGCCTTGAGGGTTTCCCGGAGCCAGACCCGGGCCTGGTCCCTGAGCTTGGCGTCCAGGTTGGAAAGGGGCTCGTCCAGGAGGAGGAGCTTGGGGTCGTAGGCCAAGGCCCGGGCCAAGGACACCCGCTGCTGCTGCCCCCCGGAAAGGGCCCCGGGGTAGCGGCCTTCCAAACCCGCAAGGCCCAGCCGATCCAGGAGGGAGAGCACCCGCTCCCTCACCTCCTTCTCCGGCACCCGCCTCAGCCGCAACCCGTAGGCCACGTTCTCGTACACGGTGCGGTGGGGCCATAGGGCGTAGGACTGGAAGACGAGGCCCAGGTTCCGCCGTTCTGGGGGGAGGAAGACCCCCTTCGCCCCGTCAAAAAACACCTCCTCCCCCAAGGCGATCCGCCCTCCCGTGGGCCGCACCAGGCCCGCCACCGCCCGGAGCAGGGTGGTCTTGCCCGAGCCCGAAGGGCCCAGGAGGGCCACCACCTCCCCCGGGGGGACGGTGAGGTCCACCCCCTGGAGGACCAGGTTCTCCCCCAGGCGCACCTCCAGGGCCTCCACCGCTAAAGAAGCCTCCTTGGGGCTCGTTCCAGGGCTATGCGGGTTGAGCGATCCCTTTCCCGTCACGCTTCACCTCTACAAGCCTTGGGGCCGGACCCCGAGGCGGTTGGCCAGGAGGAAGACGGCGCTCACGATGATCACCTGCAGGGTGGCCAAGGCGGCGATCACGTCCACCGCCCCCGTTCCCCAGAGGGCCACGATCTGCGCCCCCAGGACCTCCGTGCCCGCCGTCAGGAGGTAGACGCCCGTGGAGTACTCCCGCACGAACTGGATGAAGAGCAGAAACCAGGCGGTGAGGATCCCCCCCCGCAAAAGCGGGAGCGTCCCGTGGAGGAAGGCCCTCACCGCCGAGGCCCCGGCGATGCGGGCCGCCTCCTCCACCTCCCGCCCCACCTGGAGGAGGGCGGCGGTGAGGAGGCGGACCCCGTAGGGCATCCAGACCACGGTGTAGGCCAGGACCAGGGCGAAAAGCGTGTTGCGCAGGGGGGCGATGGGCTTTAGGAAAAGGAAGAGCCAGAGGAAGGCCAGCCCCATGACCAAACCCGGCACCGCCCGGGGGAGGCCCGCCAAATAGTCCAGCACCCGGCCATACCCCTTGCCCCGCTGGATCCCCAGGGCGATGAGGAGGTAGAAAACCAGGGCCACAATGCCACCCAGGGCCGCCACCACCAGGGTGTTCGTCACCGCCCGGCTCAGGTTGGGAAGCCCAAAGACCTCCACGTAGTGGCCCAGAGTGAATGCCTCCTTGAGGTCCACCCCTGGGCCCCAGCTGGAAACCAGGCTGCGGAAAACCACCCCTAGCACCGGCAAAACCACGGCCACGAGGAGGTAGAGGGCCAGGAAGAAGGCCCAGAGGTACCGCAAGCGCCCGAGGGGAAGCCGCTCCGTGCGGTACCCCCGGGCCCCGATGGCCACGTACCGCCCCTCCATGCGCCCCACCAGGTAGCGTTGCAAAAGGACCAGGCCCCAAGCGATGAGGACGATGGCCACGCTCACCGCCGCCATCAGATGGTAAGCGGAGGTGCCGGTGATGGCGGTGAGGCGGTACAGGTACGTGGTGATGACCATGATCCCCTTGGCGTCCCCCAGGACCAGGGGGAGGCCGAAAAGCTCAAAGCCTAAAAGAAGCATGAGGGCGGCGCTATAGACCAAGGCGGGGCGCACCAAGGGGAGGGTGACGCTTAGGGCAACCCAGAAGGGCTTCGCTCCCGCCACCCGGGCCGCCTCCTCCAAGGAGGCGTCCACGTTCTGGATGGTGCTGGCCACGTAAAGGTAGACGTAGGGCACGTGGGTCAGCCCGGCGATGACGGCGATGGCGGGCAGGGTGTAGATGGTCCAAGGCACCCGGCCCAAAATGCCCTCCACCAGGCCCGAAACCAGGCCCGAGGGGCCGAAGGCCACGATGAAGCCGATGCCGAGGATGATGGGGGAGATGAAAATCGGGGCGAGGAGGAGGAGCTCAAAGAGGCGGGCGAAGGGAAGGTCCGTCTTGGTCACCAAGAAGGCGAAGAGGCTTCCTAAGGGCACGGCTACCCCCACCATCCCGAGCCCGATGACGAGGGAGTTCTTGAGCGCCTCAAAGAAGTACGGGTCGTGGAGGATGTAGCGGTAGGCCTCGAGGCCCACCCGCTTGATCGGGGCGAAGAAGGGGGCGGTAAGGAAGCTCTGGTAGGCGAGGATCCCTAAAGGCGCCAGGACCAAAAGCCCCACCACCCCCACGAGAAGGGGAAGTGCCCACCGCCCCGCTTCCCCGGACAGGGTGCCCCGCACGGGCGCCATCCCGCCTCCCTACTGGCCCCGGATGGCCTGGCGCCAGAAGGTGAGGAAGCGCAGGCGCTCCTGCGGGTCCAGGTTCTTCAGGATCTCCCGGGACACGGGGATGGCGTACACCTTGTCCTTGCCCCCTACCGCCTTGTAGAGGGCCTGGGGCGTGGCCTCCCCCACCACCGTTTCCCTGCGGGCGAAGATCAAGGCGGTGTAGGCCATAAGGTTCTGGCCCCGCAAGGAAAGGAGATAGTCCAGGAAGAGCTTGGCGGCGTTAGGGTGGGCCGCCTGCTTGTTGATGAAGGCCACCCGCTGGATGGCCACGGTGCCGTCCGTCAGGTAGACGATGCCAAGGTCCTTCACCGTGCGCTGCCGCAACAGGGCGTAGGAGCCGAAGAAGCCGTAAGCCATGTAGTGCTCCCCGGAGATGACCTTTTCAAAGGCCGCCCCGGTGGAGGAATAGAGGGAGGCCTGGGCGCGGCCAAAGGCGCGAACCAGGTTTTGGAAGGCAGGATACTGGTCATAATCCGCCTTGAGGATGGTGAAGCCCACGGCGCTCCGCTCGGGGTCCCAGGTGGCCACGCGCCCACGCATCCGAGGCTCCTGCAGCAGGCGAGCTAGGCCCTCGCGGGTGGTAGGCACCTCCTCCGGTTTGAGGAAGCGGCGATTGTAAACCACCACTGCCGGCTCGAGGGTGGTGCCGTAAGCCAGGTTCTCCAGGCGGCTGTTGGCCGGCCAGTTCTTGGCCTCCGGGGAGTCGTAGGGCAAGGCGTAACCCTCGCTCGCCAGCTTCACCTGGAGCTCCATGGCGCTGGACCAAAGGAGGTCGGCGCTCCGTGCCCCAGCCGCCGTTTCACTCACGAAGCGGTCGTAAATGGCCTGGGTCCCTAAGTCATTGTACTCAATCTGAATGAAAGGGTACAAACGGCGGAAATCGTCCAGCAGGGCCTGAGCGCTCGCCTGGTCTGTGGACGAGTAGATGATGAGCCGCCCTTCCTTGCGGGCCGCCTCCACCACCTGGGGATCGGAGGCCGGCCGGGACTGCTGCCCCAAAACCCAAGCACCCAACAGAACCAAGAACCACACCGTCCATTTGCGCATCGCCCTCACCTCCTCGGTTACGCTTACAAGGGGACTATACGCCAACCTTCCCTCCCGGGCAAGGCCGTTTCGTTTTTTTCCCGCTCGTTTCCGAGGGCACAAACCCATAGGGGAGCCTGTTCCGCAAGAGGGGCCGTAAATCCGGCCTTGCCCGGTGCCCTCCCTTGGGGATATACCCAAGGCATGGAGCTCATGCGTCCTCTCCTCCTCGGACTCCTCGTGGGAATGGCCTTTCACCGCTTAGGCCTCCCCGGGGGAGCGGTGGTGGGAGCCATGTTGGGCGCCGGCCTTTACCAGGCCCTCTCCCTAGCTCCCGCGCCCGCGCCAGCGGGTTTGGACCTGGTAGCCCAACTCCTGGCTGGGGTGGCTGTCGGGCTTAGCTTCCGCAGGGAACTCCTCCAGGGGTGGCTCCTGCCCTGGGCGGCCCTGGCAGCCCTAGGCTTTCTGGCCCTGGCCTTGGCCCTGGCTTTGGTCTACGCTCGCCTTCTGGGCGTGAGCCCCCATACCCTTTTCTTCGCCCTTTCCCCCGGCGGCATCACCGGCATGGGCCCCTTGAGCCGGGCCGAGGGAGGGGACGCGGGACTGGTGGGGCTTTTCCACATGGTTCGGGTGTTTCTGCTCTTTCTCCTCGTGCCCCTCCTCGCCCGGCTCCTCACGCCCAACCCCCGCTAAAAGCTACCCTTGGGCTAGAGGGACAGGAGGGCCATAACCTCGTCGCTTCGGACCAGGTCCGCCATCCGGCCCTCCAAGCGCACCTCGCCCGTTTCCAAAACGTAGGCCCGGTCCGCCACCCTTCCCGTGAAGCGGAGGTTCTGCTCCGCCAATAGGACGGGCATGCCCTCGGCCTTCAGGGCCAGGACCAAGCGGGCGATCTCCTCCACGATGAGGGGCGCAAGGCCCTCCGTGGGCTCGTCCAAGAGGAGGAGCTTGGGATTGGTCAAGAGGGTGCGGGCGAGGGTGAGCATCTGCTGCTCGCCCCCGGAAAGGAGCCCTCCCCGGCGGTTTTGGATCTCCGCCAGCCGGGGAAGGAGGTCAAAGACCCGCTCTAGGTTCCAAGGGCCGGGCCGAGCGGCCACCAGGAGGTTTTCCCTAACCGTGAGTTCGGGGAAGATCCGGCGGTCGTCGGGAACATAGCCCAGCCCGAGCTGGGCCCGTTTGTAGGGCGGCCAGTCTGTAAAGTCGTGGCCCCGGTAGGAGAGCCGCCCAGAGAAGCGGCGCACAAGGCCCATGACCGCCTTGATCAGGGTGGTCTTACCGGCGCCGTTTCGCCCCAGGAGGGCCACCACCTCCCCCTCTTCCACCCGCAAGCTCACCCCGTGGAGCACAGGGAGCTCCCCGTAACCTGCCCGCAATGCCTCCACCACCAAGCTCATGCGCCTCCTCCCAGAAAGGCGGCGCGCACCGCCGCATCCCGTCGGATCTCCTCGGGGGTCCCCTCCGCCAGCATCTGGCCCTGGTGAAGCACGGTCACCCGATCCGCCAGGGCTAACACGGCCTCCGTGTCGTGTTCCGTAAAGAGAAGCGTCACGCCTTCCCGCCGCAAGAGGTCCCCGATAAAGTCCACCATGCGCCGGCGCTCCGCACGGGAAAGCCCGGCCAAGGGCTCGTCCAGAAGGAGGATCTCGGGCTCGGCCACCAAGGCCATGGCCACGTCCAGCCGTTTGAGGTCCCCCAAGGGCAACTCGGCCACCCGGCGGCCGGCATGCGCCTCGAGGCCCACCTTGGCCAAGGCCGCCTGCGCCTTGGCCTGGGCTTCGGGGAAGCTGGACAAGGGCCTTAGGAGCCGGAAGGTCTGTCCTGTGTACCCCAGCCGGGCCAGGACCACCGCCTCCAACACCGTCATGGAAGGGAACGGTTGCGCCCGCTGAAAGGCGACGGCGATGCCCAGCCGGGCTACCTTGGGCGTGGGCCAGCCCGTGATCTCGCGGTCTCGGAAGAACACCCTCCCTTGGTCCGGCACCAAGCGCCCGGTGATCACGTTGAAGAGGGTGGTCTTCCCCGCCCCGTTAGGCCCCACCAGCGCATGAAAGGCCTTGGCCCGCACCTCCAAGGAAACCCCGCTCAAGGCCAGGAACCCTTGGAAGGACTTGTACACCTTCTCAACCCTGAGCAGCGCCATGACGCACGCCCCAAAGCCTCTGCGCCACCTTCTCCCCCACCCCGGCAAGCCCCTTGGGGAAGAAGAGCACGGTAAGGAGGAGGACCACCCCTAGAAAAAAGGGCCAGTACTCCGTTTGCGCTTGGACCAAAACCCGAAGGACGAGAAAGGCCGTAGCCCCCACGGCAGGCCCCAGGAAGACCCCGCTCCCCCCAAGGATGGTGGCCAGGATGGCTTCCGCCGAGCGGGTCCAGAAGAGGTACTCGGGGAAAACCGAGCGCTGCAACGCCCCTTGGAGCGCCCCCGCCAGCCCGGACAGAAGGCCGGAAAGCACAAAGGCCAGGAGGAGGTGGCCGAACCCCGCGATGCCCACCGCCTCAGCACGGGCCCGGTTGTCCCTTAAGCCCCGGAGGGCGTAACCGAAGGGCGACCGCGCCAAAAGGCCGAGAAAGCCCACCCCCAGGGCGAAGGCGGCGAGGGTCAGGTAGTAGAAGGGGAGGCTCTCCCCCAAAACCCCGTGGGGCCGCAGGTCGGTGATCCCGTTGTCCCCCCCGGTGAAGGCATACCACTTGTGGGCCACAGCGTAGAGCAGTTGGGCGAAGGCCAGGGTGAGCATGGTGAAGTAGATGCGGGTCAGGCGCAGGCTCAAAAACCCGATTAGGGCCGCCGCCAGGCCTGAGGCCAAAAGGGCCACGGGAAGGGTAAGAAGGAAGGGCCACCCCGCACGGCTCACCAGGAGGGCCATGGTGTAAGCGCCGATCCCGAAAAAGGCCGCCTGACCGAAGGAGAGGAGGCCTGCCTGGTGGAAAAGGAGGTTGAAGGCCATGGCGTAAAGTCCCAGGATAAGGGCTTCGCTGGCCAGCTTTAGCCCGTACTCCGAGAGGACCGGACCCATAACCGCCAAGAGGAGGAAGAGGACGAGCAGCCTCATGTCCGCACCGCCGGTGGACGCCCCAGAAGGCCCCAGGGGCGAAGCAGCAAGACCAAGGCCATCAGGGCGAAGGGAAAGACCATGGCCATCTCCGGGAGCCAGAGGATGCCAAAGGCCTGGATCAGCCCTAGGAGCACGGCCCCCAAGAGGGCACCCCACACGCTACCCAGTCCCCCGATCACCACCACGATGAAGGCCTGGATCACCGCATCCACCGCCATACCTGGGGTGGCGGCCTGGAGGGGGAGGAGGACCGCTCCCCCCAAGGCGGCAAGGGCGATCCCTCCGGCAAAGACCGAGGTGTAGAGCAGGGGAACGTTGACCCCCAAGGCCTCCAGCATCTCCCGGTCCTGGGTGGCCGCCCGCACCCATACACCCAGCCGGGTCCGTTGCAGGAAGAGCCATAGGAGGAGGGCCACCAGGGCGGCCAGGCCCACCAGGAAGAGGTAGTAGCTGGGAAAGGGGGTACCCAGGAGAAAGAGGGGCGAGGCGAAGGCGGGGGGCAGGGGGAAGGAGCGGTAAGCGGCCCCAAAAGCGAAGCGCACGAGGTCCTCGAGGATCAGGAGGAGGGCGTAGGTGAGGAGGATCTGGTACTCCTCCGGCCTGCGGTAGATGGGCCGGATGAAAAGGCGCTCCACCATGGCCCCGATCACCACCCCCGCCGCCCCCACGAGCAAAAGCCCCTGCCAAAAGCCGTCCGCCTGGCCGCGGGCGAAGGCGTAAAGCAAATACGCCCCAAGCATGTAAAAGGAGCCATGGGCGAAGTTCACAATGCCCATGGCCCCAAAGATGAGGGAAAGCCCCACGGCAAGGAGGAAGAGGGTGCTGGCGTAGGCCATCCCGGTAAGGAGCTGGAGGAGGTAAAAGCCCAGTTCCATACCCTACCGCTTGCACTGCGTGGGGTACACCGTGTCCGTGGCCGGAACGATGCGCATGCGGTCCAGAATGGCGAAGGGATACTCGGGGGTGTGTTTGGTGTAGCCCCAGACAAGCCCCTCGAAGACCTGGTGGTCCTCTGGACGCATGCGCTTGCGCCCTTCGGGCGCATCGTAGGCGAGCCCCCCGTCGGCCTCAAAGGCCCGCCGCACCGCCTCCGCCTGGGTGGAGCGGGCCTTCTGGATGGCCAGGGCCAGCATGTGCATCCCGGCGTAGGCCTCCTCGGCGTTGTAGCTGGGGTACTCGTTAAAGCGCTTGCGGTACGCCTCCACAAAGGCCCGGTTCCGCTCGGTATTCGGGTACAGGAACCAGTAACGGGCCGAAACCAGAAGGCCCTCCGGCGCCTCCTTACCCAAGGGCCCCAGGACCTCCAGGGCCGCCCCCACGGGGTTCACAAAGTAGCGCACCTGGTTGAAGAAGCCAAAAGCTTTGGCCTGGCGCGCAAAGATCACCATATCCCCCGCCCAAAGGGTGGAGAAGACCCCTTCTGGCCGGGCCCGCATGAGCGCGGTGATGAAGCTTGCGTAGTCCGTGGAGCCAAAGCGAGGCCACTGCTCGCTCACCACCTCCACGTCCGGACGCAGCTGCTTCAGCCGGGTGATGAAATCCTGCCAGGAAACCCGGCCAAACTCGTAATCGGGTCCGATATTCGCCCAGCGCTTCACCGGTAGGGTGGCCGCCAGGGCCGCGGCGGCATAGGCGTCCATGCGGGCGTTGTTGGAGGTGCGGAAGACGTAAGGCCGGCACTGCTCCGTGAGGGTGGGGGTCGCCGCATGGGTGACCACCAAGGGAATCTTGTACTCATCGGTAAGAGGGGCCACCGCAAGGGAAACCGAGCTGGAGTCAATGCCAAACAGGAAGTCCACCTTCTCCTGCAGGATGAGCCGGCGGGCTTCCCGCACCCCCACCTCCGGGTTCCCTTGGTCGTCCACCACGATGAGCTGCAAGGGACGGCCCAGCACACCTCCCCGGGCGTTGATCTCGTCCACCGCCAGCTGCGCCCCTTGCGAACCCGACTTGCCGTAGCCCGCAAAGTTGCCGCTCAGGATGAAAAGCGCCCCGATCTTGATGGGCTGCTGTCCCTGAGCCCACGCTACGCCAACCGCCAACGCCAACATCCCAATCCACCGCCACGCCTTCATAGACACCTCCTACCTTGCTCCCACGCCGCCATCCACGGCGTAGACGCCGCCTGTCAGGTAAGCGTTCTCCGGCTCCAGGAGAAACGCCACCATTCTCGCCACCTCCTTGGGGTGGGCCATGCGCCCTAGGGGAATCTCCCGCAGGATGGCGGATCCAAGCTGAGGGTGGTTCCGTAGGCCCTCCGTCATCTCCGTTTCCGTCCAACCCGGGGCCACCAGGTTGACCCGGATGCCCCGCTCCGCCCAGTCCAAGGCCAGGGAGCGGGCGAGCCCCCAAAGCCCCGCCTTGGAGGCCGTGTAGGCGGCCAGGCGGGCCCCGCCCCGAAAGCCCAGGACCGAACCCACCAGCACCAGGCTCCCTGGACCCGTAAGCGCCCCGGCGAAGGCCCGGGCTGCCACAAAGGCCCCGGTGAGGTTAACGGCGAGCACCTCGTCCCACACCTCCAAGGGCAACCGGTCGGCACGGGTGAAGGCGGGGCTGGTGCCGGCGTTGTACACCAGGCCATAAAGGCCCACCTCCTCGGCAAAGCGGTCCACGGCCTCTTGCAGCACCTCCCGCTCCCGCACATCCACCGCCATCCCCCAAGCCCCGAGCCGCTCCGCCACCCCCTGCACCCGTTTTGGATCCCTCCCCGTGACGCCCAGCCTGGCGCCGCGCCGGACGAGCTCCTCGGCCACCGCAAGACCTATCCCCCGGGTAGCCCCCACCACCAGCACCGGAAGCCCCTCAAGCCCCGGCATGCCGCACCACCCGCTTGGCCTTAAAGGCCGTGCGTTCCAAAGTACCCGGGGCCTCGAGGCGCACCCATGGAGTCACCCCGAGCGCCTCCTTTAGGCGTTGGCGAATCCTCTCGACGAAGCCTTCGCCTATGTCCTGGGGATGGGACAACTCCACCACCACCGTCACTTCCTTGGCCACCCCGTCCACCTCGTAGACCTCTATCCGGTACTCGCTGGAGAGCTCGGGGAAGCGCCGCACCACCTCCTCCACCTGGCCGGGATAGAACTTCGCCCCCCGGTAGACCACGAGGTCGTCCGCCCGGCCCAGGATGCCCCCTAAGGCCCGCAGGTGCGTGCGGCCGCAAGCGCAGCGCTCTTTGGTGATGCGGGCCAGGTCTCCCGTGTAGTAGCGCACCAGAGGAGTGGCCTCGCGGGTGAGGTGGGTGAGGACCAGCACCCCCACCTCCCCCTCGGGCACGGGCTCTTTCGTTTCGGGATCCACCACCTCCACCAGGTAGTGGTCCTCGGCGAAGTGAAGCCCGGCTTGGAACTCGCACTCTCCGGCAAAGGTGGGGCCCATCTCCGCCAGGCCGTAGTAGTCGTAGGCCCTTAGGCCAAGGCCCTGCTCCAGCCGATTGCGGGTCGCGGGGTTTTCCGTTCCCGCCTCCCCTCCAAAGGCGCCTATGCGCAAGGGGCTCTCCAACCCGCGTTCCTTCAGAACCTCGGCCAGATAGAGCCCAAAGGACGGCGTGGCGGTAAGGGCTTGGGGCCGAAAACGGAATAACAGCTCCAGGTGGCGTTCCGTTTGCCCGGCCCCCACCGGCAGCACGAAAAGGCCCAGGGACCGGGCAGCGTAGTGGACAGCCATTCCCGCAACCCAAAGCCCATAACTAAAGCCGTTAAGCAGCGTGTCCCCCGGCCGCAACCCGTACGCGAAAAGCGTCCTCGCCGTCACTTGCGTGATGTTCTCCACGTCCCTTTCGCTCCAAACCGTGCCCACCGGGAAGCCGGTGGTGCCGCTACTGGGGTGGTACTCCCGCCAGGCCGCTCGGGACGCCAACACGTAGCGCCCCAAGGGGGGGTGGAGGCGTTGCTCTTCCCGAAGTTCCTGTTTGGTGACCAGGGGAAAGCGGGTAAGGTCCTCCAGGTGGCGGATCTCTAAGGGAACCCCGGCCCATTTCTCACGGAAGAAGAGGCTTTCTCGGCCAAGGCGCTCCACCTGTTGCCGCAGGCGCTCTAGCTGCAACGCCTCCAGGTCTTGCCGCGGCATGGTTTCCAGCTCCGGCTCCCAATAGGCCGCCATCTTTCCCTCCGCGCTTTGGGGCCACTATAGGGTTTTGAACGAGAAATGTCAAGGGTGTACATTCGTGTTTATTTTGCCTGTGCTTTGTGCTAAACTGCCACCATGCCCCCAACGATCCCTTCGCTTTACACCTTGAGCGACCTTGCCCGCGCTAGTGGGGTTTCACGGCGCATCCTGCAGCACTACGCCCAGCTCGGCCTTTTGGAGCCGGGGGCCCTCACCCAAGGGGGACGGAAGCTCTACACGGAATTCGCCCTGTACCTGATTCAGGATATTCAGGACCTCAACCAACTGGGATTTACCCTGGAAGAGATACGTAACATCATGGCCCTCAAGAAAGCCATCTTTCACCCCGATGGCACGTATCGGCAGGACTGGCGCCGGGAGGAAATTCCCCTCTCGGACGAGGACCTTTGGGCCATGTGGCGCAAAACGGGGGAGGTGCTCTCCAGCATCGAGCGGCAGGAGCGGATGATCCGCCGCTTCTACCGCTTCCTCACCAAACACTTTGCGCCGAAGGAGGTGCGGGATGGACTTTTTAGTGGACCGGGAGACGGAGGCGTTAAGGGAGCGGGTACGGGCTTTCCTGGAGGAGCGGGTCATCCCCCGGGAGAGGGAGGCGACGCCGGCTAACCTTGAGGCCCTAACCAAAGCGTTGCAGCAGGAGGCGAGGGAGTGGGGGGTTTTCCTGCCCCACATGCCGAAGGAGCTGGGCGGCTTGGGGCTTTCCTGGACCCAGCTTGCGGTGGTCCTGGAGGAAGCGGGAAGAAGCCTCTTGGGTCCCAGGGCGCTCAACGCCGCCGCCCCCGACGAGGGCAACATGCACCTCCTGCACAAGGTGGCCAACCCTGAGCAGAAAAAGCGCTACCTTGAACCCCTGGTGGCCGGGGAGGTGCGAAGCGGCTTCGCCATGACCGAGCCCATGGGGGCGGGAGCGGACCCCACCCTCCTCAAGGCCACGGCCCGGCGCCATGGCAAGGGCTTTGTCCTGGAAGGGCGCAAGTGGTTCACCACCGGGGCCGAGGGGGCGGCCTTCTTCCTGGTTTTGGCCCGGGCGGAGGAGGGGCCCACCCTCTTTTTGGTGGACCGGGAAAACCCCGGGCTCAAGCTGGTGCGCACCATTCCCACGATGGACCACTGGTCCGTGGGGGGGCACGGGGAGCTGCTCCTGGAGGGATGCGAGGTGGGGGAAGATGCCATATTGGGCGAGGCGGGCAAGGGCTTTGAATACGCCGAGCTCCGCCTGGACCCCGCCCGGCTCACCCACTGCATGCGCTGGCTCGGCGTGGGGGTGCGGGCCACCGAGCTTGCGCAAGATTACGCCTTGAGGCGGGAATCCTTTGGCAGGAAGCTCGCCGAACATCAAGGCGTCCAGTTCATGATCGCCGACAGCCACATAGAGCTTCACGCCGCACGGCTCATGGTGTGGCACGCCGCCTGGAAGCTGGACCGGGGTGAACGCATCCGCCACGAGGCCTCCATGGCCAAAGTCTTCGTCTCCGAGGCGGTGAGCCGAGCCGTGGACCGCGCGGTGCAGATCGCCGGGGCCCTAGGGATCAGCGAGGACATCCCCCTATCTATCTTCTACCGGGAGGTCCGCCCCTTCCGCATCTACGACGGGCCCAGCGAGGTCCACCGCGCCTCCGTGGGTAAGCGGGCCCTTTACAAGGGGCTTAGGCCATGAAGGAAGCGCTGGAATCGGAGCTGGGGGCCATTTTCGGACCCGGGGAGGTGGTCCGCTTGCACCGCCTCCCAGGGGGAGCCTCCAAGGAAGCCTGGGCCGTGGATTACCGTGTGGGGGAAACCGTCCACCCCCTTTTCCTGCGCCGGGCGGGGGGCGGGGTCATCTACCGGGGCACCCTCAGCCTGGCCACGGAGTTCCGCATCCTGCAACTGGCCCAGGCCCAGGGGGTGCGGGTTCCGGAACCCTTGGCCTACTTCCCCGACCTCGAGGGCCGGGAAGCCTTCCTCATGCGCCGCTTGGAGGGAGAGTCCATCGGGGCCCGGGTGGTGCGGCGGCCGGAGTACTCCAGGGCCCGGGAGCGGCTTCCCGAAGCCATGGCGGAGGAGCTGGCCAAGATCCACGCCATCCCCCTGGAAAAGGTTTCCTTCCTCCCCGCACCCGC
Source organism: Thermus thalpophilus (assembly GCF_022760915.1). Classification (NCBI taxonomy): domain Bacteria; kingdom Thermotogati; phylum Deinococcota; class Deinococci; order Thermales; family Thermaceae; genus Thermus; species Thermus thalpophilus. The sequence continues at coordinate 17,803 of NZ_JAKTNS010000033.1, forward strand.
ATCCCCCGCTTGGCGCTCTGCCCTAGAAACGGCCTACCAAAACCTGGACAGCATCGACGAGCCCCATCCCGCCTTGGAGTGGGGCCTGCGGTGGCTTGCGGAACACCCACCCCCGGAGCGGTCCCCTGTCTTGGTCCATGGGGACTTCCGCATCGGCAACCTACTGATGGACGAGGAGGGGCTTGTGGCCGTCCTGGACTGGGAGTTCGCCCACCTGGGGGACCCCCGGGAGGATTTGGCCTGGCCCCTGGTGCGGGCTTGGCGCTTTGGCGAGGACGCCAAGCGCCTTGGAGGGGTGGGGGAGGTGGGCCCTTTTCTGAAACGCTACAACGCCCTCACGGGCCAAGACATCGGGGAAGAGGAACTTTTCTGGTGGGAGGTCCTTGGGAACGTGCGCTGGGGCCTGGGGGCGCTCCAGCAGGCCCGCAGGCACCTGAAGGGGGAGGAGCGGAGCGTGGAGCTTGCCGTTTTGGGTAGATTGGCAGCAGAGATGGAATACGAGATCCTTTACCTTCTAGAACGCCATGGATAGGCCTCATTTGGACGAGCTTTTGGAAGCGGTGGCGGAGTTTTTAGAGCGGGAGGTCCTTCCCGCCCTGGAGGACCCCAGGCTCCGCTTCCAGACCCTGGTGGCGCTAAACGCCTTGGGTATGGCCCGAAGGGAGGTGGCCTTAGGGGAGGCCCTTAAAGGAGAGGAGGCAGCAGCGTTGGCTACGCTCCTGGGCGAAGAAGGAGAGGTGGCGGACCTCCTAGCCACGCTCGCCCAGCAGATCCGTCAGGGCCAGGCCCCGCCCGGCACCTTCGCCTTCCTGAAAGCCCACGTAGCGCGCAAGCTCAAGGTGGCAAACCCTAAGTACCTGGAGCGTTACCCATGAGGAGGCGGCTTTTCCTCCTGCGCCACGGCGAGGTGGACTACTTTCCCCAAGGGAAACCCGTGTCTCCCCAGGGCGTGGGGCTCACGGAAAGGGGCAGGAGGCAGGCGGAAGCCGTGAGCGCACTCCTTCGTCAGGCGCCCCTGGACCTGGCCATCCACACGGGCCTCCCCCGCACGGAGGAAACCCTGGCCATCGTCCTAAAAGGCCGGAAGGTCCCCGTGGAGGCTTGGCCCGAGTTCCAAGAGATCCGGCCCGGACGGCTCAGAGAACTGGAGGACCCAGAGAGGGCCTTTCGAGAAGCGTTCCATCCCAAAGACCTCTCGGAGCGGTTTCTGGGCGGGGAGCGGTACGCGGACTTCCTGGCCCGGGTCCTCCCCGCCTACGAACGCCTCTTGCTAAGACCCTGGGACACCCTGCTCCTGGTGGCCCACGGAGGGGTCATCCGGGCCCTTCTTTCCTATGCCCTCACCGGGCAACCGGGCTTTCTCCCCCTCGAGGTGCACCCTTGCGGATTATCCATCCTAGACTTGGGGGAGCGGCCCCTTCTCCGCGTCCACAACCTAACCCCCCACGAACCCCTCCCCTCAACCCGCCTCTCCACCATGGAGGCCCTCTGGCTGGCCTACCGGATGCCCTAGCGCCACACCCCCTTTTCACGGAAGTAGCGCACGGCCCCCTCGTGGTAGGGCACCTTGCCGCCCCGAGAGCGGACAGCATTCTCCAAGGTGGTATCCCTTGCGGGAGCCACGGCGGCATGCAGGGCAGGGAGGTTTTCCAAGACCGCCTTGACCATGCCGTAGGCCACTTCCTCGGGGAGGCTGGCCGGGCAGACAAAGAGGTTCCAGAAGGTCAGGGTGGGCGTATCGTACCGAGTATTGTATACGCTTTTGGAGATGACCCCCGTGTCCACCACGCCGGGGAAGCGGCGCTGAAGCACTTGCACCGGGGTGCTCTGCGGCGGAAGGGGAACCAGGAAAAGGCGCTTTCCCTTGCGGGCCAGACTCCCTGAAAGCTCCAAAATGCTCCCCGTGGGTAACCCCCCGGACCAGAAGAAGGCGTCTAGGTTCCCTTCGGAAAGCATCTGCGCCGCCTCCGCCACCCGCACCCGCTCCCATTTGCCAAAGTGGAGTTTCGGGTCAAAGCCGGGAATGGCAGCGGACATGAGGACCCGAGCCTCGTACTCGATGATCCCCCCGGCCACCTCGGTGGAAACGCGCTTTCCCTTGAGGTCCTGGAGGACCCGGATCCCGCTATCCTCCGTGGTCACCACGTGGAAGTAGTTGGGGTACATGGTGAAAAGGATGCGTACAGGAGCAGGTTTTCCTTGGAAGCGCTCTTCCCCTTGAAAGGCCAGAAGGGCAGCATCGGGCAGCACGGTGCCGCAGTAGTAGAGGCTCCGGGCTGGGTCGGTGCGGTCCCGCAGGAGCATGAGGTTCTCCATGGACCCACCCGATTGCATGGCCTGGGCCTGCACCACGCCGGCCTTGTTGAGGATCTCCGCCACCGCCGTGCCGTAGTAGAAGTACACCCCGCCCACGCCCCCTGTGCCGATAACAATCTGGGGTTTTTGCGCCAAAGCCGCGCCGCAAAGGGCCACAACCAGGAGCCATCGCTTCATCGCCCACCTCCGGGTGAATGGAAGTTTACCGGTGAACATACTCGGGGCACAAGCCCGCCGTGGGCCTGCCTATGTGGGGCTCGGTTCTTGCCGGGGAAAGCTGCGCTTGCCCATGGGTCTAGCAGGCCAGGCTATGGGCTTTGTGAACCTGGCGGGGGTGTTGGGCATGTTCGCCCTTCAAACGGGGCTGGGACCTGTGTGGTTACCCTGCCGGAAGCTTCCACCTGCTAGTCCCCTTACAGTGATCGTGGCGTGGGCCTGGGTCCCTTTGGTCCGACCCCTCGAGGCTACCCCCCGGTAGGCACCCCGCCGCCACCTTACGTCCCGCCCCCGATTTGAGCGTAGGCTCCTCTAGCCCGGTGCCCCTCCACTTCCCGAAACCTCGAGGGCTTCCTCCACCACAAGGGTCAGGTCTTTCTCGAGCCGGCCCGTTAGCTCCAGAACCTGGCCGATAGGAAAAAGGGTCCCCGCCAAAAGGGGGTCTAGACGTAAGCAGAGGGTGAAGGCCTCCCCAAGCGCCCCCTTCTCCTGGTTAGGACGCACCTCCACCTTTAGGTTGTCCCCCGCCTTACCCACCAGGAGCCCCACCACCCTAAACCGCCCCGGCGATAAGGGCGGAGGCTCGGTGGTGTAGAGCTTGGCGAGGAGGGTCCTTCTTAGGTCCAAGCGGCACTCCTCCGTCCGGGGATAAAGGAGGACGGGAAGGGGGCCTCCGCCTGGGTTCCGGCGCAAGAAGGCCTGCAGCACCCCGGGTAGACTGGCCCGCGCCTTAGGGGACAGGCTATTGCTCGGCACCAAGTACACCCGGTCCAGAACCTGCACCGAGGGAAAGTGGCCGGGCCCCTTGGGCGGGGAGGCTACCCCCTGGACCAGCAAAACGGCCTGAAAGGCAATCGGCTTGGCTTGGCCCATGGCTCAAGTCTACCCATTCCAGCGAACCGAACCGCCTGGTGGCGAAGGGAAGCCGGTCCCGTCCTCAGAAAGCCTTCCGCCTTTGACGGACACACCCTTTAAAGGGTGATCACCTGGTCCACCTTACCCGCCAATGCCTGGTAGAGGTCCGGGAAGCACCCCACCGTAACCCCCTCCACCACGTGGGCCGCCACCCGGCACTCCCCAGGCTCCTTGCGCCCCTCCCCCTCCGGGGTGCACCACCTCGGCTCCCCCTCCGCTAAACCCCGCTCCAAGGCGCAAAGGTCACACATCATGAGGAGGATCCCTTTCTCCTTGGCCACCTTGGCCAGGCGCTCGCCAATGGGGTTCCCCTTCTGCAAAACCAAAGTGTTGTCGTCAAAGAAGAAGATCCCCACCACCTCCACCCCGTGCACCCCCGCCTCCAGTTGGGGCAGGATCATCTGCCCGAGCTTGTAGCTCGCCGCTCTAGGACTTGCCAAAACGTAGGCCACACGCATCAGAAACCTCCTTGGTTCTTCGGCCTCCAGCGAAGAACCCTGTCCTCCGCCTTGCCGAAAAGGAAAAAGAGGAGAAGGACAAACAGCACGATAAGGCTGATGAGGGCTAGGGAAAGCCGGGCGTTGTAGGTGCTTTGTGCGAAGGAGAGAAGGTAGCCAAGGCCCCGGCTCGAGGCCACAAACTCGCCCACCACCGCCCCGGTAAAGGCGAATCCCACCGCCACCTTCAAGGAGGAGAGCACCCAGGCCGCTAGCGAGGGAAGATAAACTTCCCGGAGAAGCCAACCCCTTCCCCCGCCCAGAGTGCGGACCCGCTCCAAGAGCCGGGGGTCCACCTGCTTCACCCCGCCATAGACGGCGAAAAAGATGAGAACGGCCACCAGGATAAGGCTTAGGGCCACCTTGGAAGCTAGGCCAATCCCAAGCCAGATGACGAAAAGCGGAGCCAGGACGACCCTTGGGATGGCATTCAAAAGGAGCATGATGGGCTCCAAAAGATCCGAGAATAGCGGGCTGAAGGCCGCAACCAGGCCCAACACGCCCCCGATCAGGATGCCGCCTCCAAGGCCCAGAAGGGCTGCGGTGAAAGTGGCCTGGAGGTGGGGAAGGATCTCTCCCGTGCGGAAAAGCTCCACGAGGGTGAGGAGCACCTGGTGGGGCGGGGGAGCGTAGAGGGGGTTAACCCAACCCAAAACCGCGAACAGCTCCCAAAGTAGAAGGAGGCCGAAAAGCACTAGGACACGACGCACGGGGACACCTCCTCCAAATCCTGCCAAAGCTGCCGCAAAAGAGGACCAAACCGGGGATCCGTCCTCACCCCCACAGGGTCCCGGGGCCGGGAAAAGGGAACCGGGTATTCCCGCACGATGCGGGCCCTCGGACCCCGGGAAAGGAGGTAGATCCGGTCGGAAAGGGAAATGGCTTCCTCGAGGTCGTGCGTCACCAGGAGAACGGCGATACCTTCGGCCTCCACCAAGCTAAGGAGGTCCCGGGTCACTTGGGTTCGGAGGATGGCGTCCAAGCTGGCTAAGGGTTCGTCCATGAGAAGGAGGCGCGGTTTAATGGCCAGCACTTGGGCCAGGGCCACCCGTTTTCTCTGCCCCCCGGAAAGTTGATGGGGATACCGGTTTCCAAGCCCGGAAAGGCCCAGGCGGGTAAGCCACACATCAGCCTCCCCAAGGGCTTTATCCTTGGGCAGGCCCCGGATCCTAAGCCCCAGGGCCACGTTCTCCCGGGCGGTGCGCCAGGGCAAGAGGGCGTCTTCTTGGAAGAGAAAGCCAAGTTCCTCCAAGCCGAAGTCCCGCTGCACCTCCCCTGCTTCAGGAGGAAGAAGGCCGGCAATGGCCCGAAGAAGGGTGCTCTTACCGCTTCCCGAAGGCCCTACCAGGCTAACAAACTCCCCCTTCTCCACCCTCAAGTCCACACCCTCCAGAACAGGGACGGGACCAAAGCCCAAGCGAAGCCCCTTAACCCGGAGCACCCACCACCTCCAGGTCTAAAAGGCTTTCCACCCTGAACGAGGGAGGTAGAAGCCCCGCCTCCACCTGGCTCTCCGCCACCCTCCGTGCCGCCTCGAGGTCGATCCGCACGTTCGTGGGGTAAAGGTCCTTGCGGTAGCGTTGGATGACCGCCTTGAGCCTATCCTCATCCCCTCCCGCAATCAAGGCCTTGGGCAAGGTGTCGGCGATGAGGCGGGCATCCGCCGCATGGATGAAACGAAGCGCCTTTTCCAAAGCGCGGCCCAAGGCCTTAATCTCTGCCAGGCGCGCCTCCCGCTCCTCCCGGCGCACCGCCACCCCCATGAACTCGTACGGCCCACCCAGATACGTCTGGGCCTGCTTAAGGTCCATGAGGTTCACGATCTCCCTCCCCCCCGCTTCCTTAAGGAGGGTAAGGGCAGGCTCCTGCACCATCCCCGCCTCCACGTGCCCCGCCCGAAGCGCCTCGTAGAGGTTAGGGCCCAAGGTAGCGTACTGGACCCGCTTAGGGTCTACCCCAGCCTTCTTCAGGAGGTAAACCAGGAGCACATGGTCGGCGTTGCCCAGGGCGGAGATGCCCACGGTCTTGCCCTGAAGGTCAGCAACACTTCGGATAGCGCTCCTGGGCCCGGCAGCCAGGGCGAAAAGGGGAAGCCTTCCCGTGGAAAGGACGCGAACGATGGGAGCCCCTTGCCGGTAGGCCTGTAAGGCGGCATCCAGACTGGTGGCGGCGTAGTCCACGGCCTTGCCCACCAGAAACTGCAGCGCCTGCGCTCCCCCACGGGCATAGACGAGCTCCACCTCGAGGCCTTCCTCCGCGAAATAGCCCCGCCGCTGCGCCACCTCGTACGGAATGATGCAGAGGAGCTGGGAGCAAAAAGCAAGCTTAAGCCGCCTCCTCCCCCGCTGGGCCAAACCAAGCCCCCCCAGGGCAAGCCCCGACAACCCCTGAACCACCTTTCTCCGGTCCACGCAGCAGTCCATACCCCATAGGGTGGGATATGAGCATAATCTTGTCAAGGGTATATTGCACCCTCTGGGCCCTCTTAAGGTTTGGCGATTCATTCTATGCCTTCGTGTGCTACCTCAAATCCCCACCCCCGCCATCCTGAGAAGGATCCGGCTCCGGATGAGGTTGTGGGCTAAGGTCACGCGATAGCGTACCTTGCGGATGAGGTTCACCCGCGCCAAAAGACCCCAGAAGGACCTGGCCTCTACCCGATGAAGCCCCAAAGAGCGCACCATCACGCTGAAGCGGGTTTCTATCCAGTTCCTCACCCGTCCCATCCACCCTTGCCAACCCGTCTCCACCACCCTGCCCCCCCGCAACCGGTAAGGCGGCGTCTTCACCCCCTGGACCCAGCGAAACCCCCGGTCCCCCAGGACGGCGGGAAGCCCAAACAAAAGCGCTTCCCCCCAAGTCTCCCGAGCGTTGCCGGGCAGGAGGCCAAAGCGG
>NZ_JAKTNS010000034.1:0-22098 GCF_022760915.1 Thermus thalpophilus
TTCTCTCCCTTCTCCCGCCCCCTCCGGGGTACAAGGCAATTTACTAGGCAAGCCCAGCTGGCCCCTTCTCCAGCCAAGGAGCCCCCTTCTACCCCCTTCCCCGAAATCCCACCTTGACCAAAGGGCCCCGAAACCCTTAGGCTAGGGGGCAATGCGGCGGGGCATTCTGCTAGACCTAGACCGGGCGGGCCCGGTCTAGGGAGGCCTTTCCGCTTTCCCCCGGGCCCCAAGGACCCGGGGGGCTTTTTATAGGGAGGGAACCATGGGGAAAACGCTTTACGAGAAGGTTTGGGAAGCCCACGAGGTGAGGAAGCTCCGAAACGGCCAGAGCCAGCTCTTCATAGACCTGCACCTCCTGCACGAGGTGACGAGCCCCCAGGCCTTCGGGATGCTGAAGGACCTGGGGCTCAAGGTGCGCTACCCCCACCGCACCTTCGCCACCGTGGACCACATCGTCCCCACCCACGACCGCACCGAGCCCTTCCAAGACCCCTTGGCCCAGAGCATGCTGGACGCCCTCCGGCAAAACACCAAGGAGCACGGCATCACCTTCTTTGACCTGGGGAGCGGAAACCAGGGCATCGTCCACGTGATCGGGCCCCAGCTTGGCCTCACCCAACCCGGGATGACCATCGCCTGCGGCGACTCCCACACCTCCACCCACGGGGCTTTTGGGGCCGTGGCCTTTGGCATCGGCACGAGCCAGGTGCGGGACGTTCTCGCCACCCAAACCCTCGCCGCCCAAAAGCTCAAGGTGCGGCGGATCAACGTAGAGGGGAAGCTCGCCCCTGGGGTCTACGCCAAGGACGTGATCCTCCACATCATCCGCCACCTGGGGGTGAAGGGGGGCCTGGGCTACGCCTATGAGTACGGCGGGAGCGCCGTGGAGGCCATGGACATGGAAAGCCGCATGACGCTTTGCAACATGTCCATTGAAGGTGGGGCCCGGGTGGGCTACGTGAACCCCGACGAGACCACCTTCCGCTACCTCGAGGGCCGCCCCTACGCCCCCAAAGGGGCCGAATGGGAGGAGGCCAAGAAAAGGTGGCTCGCTTGGCGTTCCGACCCCGACGCCGCCTATGACGACGTGGTCACCTTCCGCGCCGAGGAGATCGCCCCCACGGTCACCTGGGGCATCACCCCGGGGCAGGCCATCCCCATTGACGGGCGCATCCCCCTCTTGGAGGAGCTTCCCGAGGAGGAGCGCCCCGTGGCCGAGGAAGCCTTGGCCTACATGGGCTTTCGGCCGGGGCAGCCCATCAAGGGGGTGCCCATCCAGGTGGCCTTCATCGGAAGCTGCACCAACGCCAGGCTTTCCGACCTCCGGGAGGTGGCCCGCCACCTCCAGGGGCACAAGGTGAAGAAGGGGGTGCGGGCGCTGGTGGTGCCGGGCTCCGAGTGGGTGGCGAAGCGGGCCGAGGAGGAAGGGATCGCCGAGATTTTCCGCCAGGCGGGGTTTGAGTGGCGCAACCCGGGGTGCTCCATGTGCCTGGCCATGAACCCGGACCGCCTGGAAGGGGATGAGCTTTGCGCCTCCAGCTCCAACCGCAACTACAAAGGGCGCATGGGAAGCCCCAGGGGGCGCACGGTGCTCATGAGCCCCCTCATGGTGGCAGCGGCGGCGGTGGCCGGGGAGATCGCCGACGCCCGGGAGGTCTTCGGCGTGGTGGGCGCGCGCTGAGGAGGTGGAAGATGCTGGAGAAGTTCACGATCATCCGGGGAAGGGCGGTGCCCCTGCGGGGCGAGGACATTGACACGGACCGGATCATCCCGGCCCGCTTCATGAAAGCCCTCACCTTTGAGGGCTTGGGCCAATACCTTTTCTACGACGAGCGGTTTGACGAAAAGGGCAACCCCAAGCCCCACCCCCTGAACGACCCCCGCTACCAGGGGGCGAGCATCCTTTTGGTGGAGTCGGGCTTTGGCTCGGGCTCTAGCCGCGAGCACGCTCCCCAGGCCATCAAGCGGGCGGGGTTTAGGGCCATCATCGGGGAGAGCTTCGCCGAGATCTTCTTCGGCAACGCCACCGCCATCGGCCTTCCCTGCGTGACCCTAGCCCCGGAAGACCTGGCGGTGCTCTTCCAGGCGGTGGAGCAAGACCCCGGGCTGGAGGTGGAGATAGACCTCGTCAACGAGGAGGTGCGCTTTGGGGACCGGGTGGCCCCCCTCTTCATTCGGGAGGAGGCCCGGGAAGCCCTGACCCAGGGGCTTTGGGACCCCATCGGGGAGCTTTTGGAGGCGGGGGAGCTTCTGGACGCCTTTGACCGCAAGCTTCCCTACCCCAGGAGGGCGGAATGAAGGTGGCGGTGCTTCCCGGGGACGGCATCGGCCCCGAGGTGACGGCGGCCGCCCTAAGGGTCCTGAAGGCCCTGGACGAGGCGGAGGGCCTTGGCCTCACCCACGAGGTCCTCCCCTTCGGGGGAGCGGCCATAGACGCCCACGGGGAGCCCTTCCCCGAGGTGACGCGGCGGGGTGTGGAGGAAGCCCAAGCGGTGCTTTTGGGAAGCGTGGGCGGGCCCAAGTGGGACAACCTGCCCCGCAAAATCCGCCCCGAAACCGGCCTCCTCGCCTTAAGGAAAAGCCAGGACCTCTTCGCCAACCTCCGCCCCGCCAAGGTCTTCCCCGGGCTGGAGAAGCTTTCCCCCTTGAAGGAGGAGATCGCCCGGGGGGTGGACGTCCTCATCGTGCGGGAACTCACCGGGGGGATCTACTTTGGGGAGCCCAGGGGCATGTCCGAGGCGGAGGCCTGGAACACGGAACGCTACAGCAAGCCCGAGGTGGAGCGGGTGGCCAAGGTGGCCTTTGAGGCGGCGAGGAAGCGGAGGAAGCACGTCACCAGCGTGGACAAGGCCAATGTCCTCGAGGTGGGGGAGTTCTGGCGCAAGACCGTGGAGGAGGTGGGGCGGGACTACCCCGAGGTGGTCCTGGAGCACCAATACGTGGACGCCATGGCCATGCACCTGGTGCGAAGCCCCGCCCGCTTTGACGTGGTGGTGACGGGCAACATCTTCGGGGACATCCTCTCGGACCTGGCGAGCGTCCTCCCCGGCTCCTTGGGGCTCCTCCCCTCCGCCTCCTTGGGCCGGGGCACCCCGGTCTTTGAGCCGGTGCACGGCTCCGCCCCGGACATCGCCGGCAAGGGGGTGGCCAACCCCACCGCCGCCATCCTTTCCGCCGCCATGATGCTGGAGCACGCCTTCGGGCTGGTGGAGCTGGCCCGGAAGGTGGAAAAGGCGGTGGCGCAAGCCCTGGTGGAAGCCCCACCCCCCGACCTAGGGGGCACCGCGGGCACCCAGGCCTTCACGGAGGCCGTGCTCCGCCGCCTAAAATGAGGAAAATGGTCCGCCACCGCTTCAGCGCCGAGGACTTCCACCGAATGGGGGAAGCGGGCATCCTCCCCGAGGACGCCCGGGTGGAGCTGGTGCAGGGGGAGGTCCTGGAGATGAGCCCGGTAGGAAAGCGGCACGTGTACGCCTTGAACGCCCTTTTGGACCTTCTTGCCCCCCTAAGGGGCCAGGTGGTCCTCTCCGTGCAAAACCCCTTGGTGCTGGAACCGGAAACAGAGGTATACCCTGACCTCGTCCTGCTCAGGCCACCGAGGGAAGCCTATCGGAACCGTCTACCTGAGGGAAAGGACGCCCTCCTGGTCATAGAGGTGGCGGAGAGCTCCTTAGACTACGATCTCCGGGTGAAGGTTCCCCTCTACGCCCAGGCCGGGGTGCCCGAGGTCTGGGTGCTGGACCTAACCCGGGACCGGCTCCACCGCTTCAGCGAGCCCCAAGGCGGGGCCTACCGGTACCACCAGACGCTGGAAGAGGGCATGCTGGAAGTCCTCGGCCTCTCCTTCCCCCTCCAGGAGGTCCTCCCATGACCCACTGCCGGCTCACCCCAGAAGGATTCCCTCGCACGGCGGAAGCTGGGGTCCTTCCCGAGGACCTGCGGCCGGGGCTCGGGGAGATGAACCCCATCCGTCCCAAGCTCGCTGCCGCCATGCGGCCGCCCACCGCCCGCTTCGCCCCTCTCGCCGCCCGCGGCGAGGCCCCGCTTTCCGCGCAGAACCCCCTGGTGGCTGCCGGGTCCGGGCCCTATCCCAACCGCACCCTCCTGATGGCGGAGGGGGTGGGCACGCCCTTGTGCCCCGATCCCACCCCCAAGTTCCCCCGCTACGCCCAGGCCGGGGCGCCCAAGGCCTGGGCAGTGGACCTCGAGGGCAGGCGCGCCCTCCTCCACCGCCGCCCCGAAGGCGGGGCCTGCTGGGAAGGGGAAAACCAGCCCCCCCTCCGCGTGGAAATCCCCACGGAGGAACTCCTATGAGAAAAACCCTCATCCTCACCGGGGCGAGCCGGGGCATCGGCAGGGCCCTAGCCCTGGAGCTCGCCAAGGCGGGCTACGACCTGGTGCTCAACGCCCGCTCGGAAGCCCCCCTAAGGGGCGTGGCGGAGGAGGCCCAGGCCCTGGGGGCCAGGGTGGCCCACGTGGCGGGAAGCGCCGGCAGGGCCGAGGTGGCGGAGGCCTTGGTGGAGAAGGCGGCGGGGCTTGGGAACTTCTATGGCTACATCCACAACGCCGGGGTCCTCCACCCGGGGCCTTTGCTCTATGAGGTGGCGGAGGCGCTCTTTATGGAGGTCCTCGAGGCCAACCTGATCGCCGGCTACCAGCTCGCCCGCTTCGCCTACCCCCTCCTAAGGCGCCAGGGGGAGGGGCTTGCGGTCTACGTGGGCTCGGGGGCGGCGGAGACGAACCTCCCCGGCATCGGCGCCTACGCCGTGGCCAAGGCGGCGGAGGAGCACCTGGCGCGGCAGCTGGCCGCGGAGGTGCCCGAGGTGGCCTGTTTTGTTTACCGCCCCGGGGTGGTGGAAACGGAAATGCAACGCCAGGCCCGCGAGGCGCAGGGAAGCGCCGCGCCCGTGCTCCAGCGGGTCTTTAGGGGCTACAAGGAAGAAGGGCTTCTGCTCACGCCGGAGGAGGCGGCCAGGGCCCTGGTGCGCCTTCTTCCCAAGGCGAGGCAATACCACGGCAAAACCGCCAGCTGGAGGGACGCATGAGATCGGACCGCATCAAGAAGGGACTGCAGCAGGCCCCGGCCCGGAGCATGCTCCGGGCGGTGGGGGTGGGGGACGAGGACTTCGCCAGGCCCTTTGTGGGGGTGGTGAACACCTTCACCGACGGGATGCCCTGCAACTTTCACCTGCGGCAACTGGCCCTAGACCTTAAAGCGGGCCTAAGGGAAGCGGGCCTGGTGCCCTTTGAGTTTGGGGCCCCCGCCGTCTCTGACGGCATCAGCATGGGCACCCCGGGCATGCGGGCAAGCCTCGTTAGCCGCGAGGTCATCGCCGATAGCATTGAGCTCATCGCCCAAGGCTACCTCTACGACGGCATGGTGGCCCTTTCCGCCTGCGACAAGACCATCCCCGGGGGGGCCATGGGGGTCATCCGAAGCGGCGTCCCCGGCATGGTCCTCTACGGGGGGACCATCGCCCCCGGGGAGTGGCGGGGCAGGAAGCTCACCATCGTGGAGGTCTTTGAGGCGGTGGGCCAGCGGGCGGCGGGCAAGATCACGGACGAGGAGCTTTTGGAGATAGAAAAGCGGGCCATCCCCGGCCCCGGGGCCTGCGGCGGCCAGTACACCGCCAACACCATGGCCATGGCCCTGGAGGTCCTGGGCCTCTCCCCCGTGGGCTACAACGCCATCCCCGCCGTCCACCCGGAAAAGGCCCAGGCCACCCGTGAGGCGGGGCGGATCCTATCGGAGGCCATCGCCAAAGACTGGAAGCCCAAGGACTTCCTCACCCGCAGGAGCTTCCTCAATGCCATCGCCACCGTGGCCGCCACGGGGGGGAGCACCAACGCCGTGCTCCACCTCCTGGCCATGGCCAAGGAGGCGGGGGTGGAGCTCAGCCTGGACGACTTTGACCAGGTTTCCCGCAAGACCCCGGTCATCGCCGACCTGAGGCCCTGGGGCACCTACACCGCCTGGGAGCTTTACGAGGCGGGGGGCACCGCCTTGGTCTTTAAGCGGCTTTTGGAAGCGGGCCTCCTCTTTGGGGAGGAAAAGACCCTCACCGGAAGGACCCTGGCGGAGGAGGTGGAGCGGGCCTACCGGGAGCGGGAGGGGCAGCGGGTGGTCTTCCCCGTGGAAAGGGCCCTAAAGCCCCACGGCGGCCTGGTGGTCCTAAAGGGGAACCTCGCCCCCCAAGGGGCGGTTTTGAAGCTCGCCGGCACCGAGCGCACCTTCTTTGAGGGGCCCGCCCGGGTCTTTGACTCGGAGGAGGCGGCCATGGAAAAGGTCCTCAAGGGGGAGATCCGCCCCGGGGACGTGGTGGTCATCCGCTACGTGGGGCCCAAGGGAGCCCCCGGCATGCCGGAGATGCTCTCCGTGACCAGCGCCATCGTGGGGGAAGGCCTGGGCCCCGAGGTGGCCCTCCTCACCGACGGCCGCTTCTCCGGGGGCACGCGGGGCCTCATGATCGGCCACATCGCCCCCGAGGCCTTCGTGGGCGGCCCCATCGCCCTCCTGGAAGAGGGGGACCGGGTGCGGATAGACGTGGAGAACCGCCGCCTCGAGGTCCTCCTCCCCGAGGAGGAACTCGCCCGGCGCAAAGCGAGGTGGCAACCCCGCCCCCCCGCCTTCCGCCACGGCCTTTTCGCCCGCTACGCCGCCTTGGTGCGCCAGGCGGACGAGGGCGCCACCCTGGAAGACCCCCTTTAGGGGCGCTTCACCCCGTCGGGGGTGAGGTTTAAGCCCCGCCCCCGGCGCACCTCTTCTGGGGTGAAGGGCTCCCCCTTGGCCCCCAGCAGGGCGCGGAGGTGGTTCAAAAGGGAGGCGAGCTCCTCGTCCTTGAGCTGGGCGAAGCCGGGCATCAGCCCCGCCTCACCCTTCCTGCCGTAGAGGACCACCAGGACCAGGTAGCGCCGCCCTTCCGGGGTGGCGAAGAGGGGCGCCGCTCCTTGAAGGGGGGGGTAAGGGCGCACCCCTTGGCCCTTCTCCCCGTGGCACTGGGCGCAGGTCTTCCCCCAAAGGGCCTCGGTCCCTTGGCCCCACGCCAGACCCAAGGCCAGGAGAAGGGCCAGAAGCTTCCTCATGGGTCAAGCTTACCCCATCCCTCGCCAAACGGCCTTTAGCGAGCCTTCACCTCGGTCCAGACCCGGTCAAAAAGGGCGATCTCCGGCCCCAGGTCCTTGAGGTACTCCAGCTTGGCCCGCACCTCCTCAGGGGGGAAGACCACAGGGTCTTGGCGCATCTCCTGGGGCAAGAGAGGGATGGCGGCGGCCACCGGGGTGGCGTAGCGGGTGTACTCAGCCAAGGCGGCGGCGTTTTCCGGGGCCAAGAGGAAGTCTATGAAGCGGTAGGCCAGCTCCTGGGCCGGGCCCCGCTTCAGGACCACCATGGCGTCGGTCCAAAGGGTCCCCCCCTCCTTGGGGATGGCGTAGCGCAGGCGCTCGTCCTCTTGGCGGGCCTGGAGGACGTCCCCCGAGTAGGCCAGGCTTAAGGCGGCGTCCCCCGCCAGGATGCGGTTTAGCGCCTCTACACCCCCGGCGAAGCCCACGGAGCGCCCCTTGGCCGCGATCAAAAGCTCCTTGGCCTTCTCCAAGGCCGCGGGGTCGGTGGTGTTCACCGAGTAGCCCAGATACTTCAGTGCCGCCCCAATGGTCTCCCGCATCTCGTCCAGGAGAAGGAAAGGCCCCACCTGGCGCCCCGGGTCAAAGAACACGGCGTAGGAGTCCACGGGACCCCTCACCAGGTCCTCCCGGTAGGCAAGCCCCGTGGTGCCCCAAAGGTAGGGGACGGAGTACTGGAGGCCCGGGTCATAGGGAGGATTTTGGAAGAATGGGTCCAGGTTTTTAAGATTGGCGAGCCTCCCCTTGTCCAAGGGGGCGAGGAGGCCCTCGCGGGCCATCTGCAAGACGTAGTAGTCGGGGGCCACCACCAAGGAGAACTCCTGGTCCGCCCCCGCCTTCAGCTTGGCCAGCATGGCCTCGGGGGACTCAAAGGTGTCCAGGACCACCTTGGCCCCCGTTTCCGCCTCAAACTTCTTAACCAGCTCCTCGGGGATGTAGTCCGCCCAGTTGAGGAAGTAGAGGGTACCCGCCCCCCGGGCCGGCTTGGGCCACAAGAGGAAAACCCCGAGGAGGACCAAAGCCGCCAGCAACAGGAGAAAAATCCCTCGCCTCATACCCGCCTCCGGGAAAGAGCATACCCCAAAGCCAGAAAAAACGCCGAAAGCCCCACGATGAGGGTGGAAAGGGCGTGGACCTTAGGGCTTACCCCAAGCTTGACACTGGAGTAAATGTAAAGGGGCAAGGTGGTGGCCCCAGGGCCGGCGGTGAAGAAGGTGACCACGAAGTCGTCTAAGGAAAGGGTGAGGGCGAGGAGCGCCCCCGCCGCCACCCCCGGCCAGGCCAAGGGCAAGGTGACGTGGAGAAAGGTTTGGAACCCCCTGGCCCCCAGGTCCCGGGCCGCCTCCTCCAAAGCGGGGTCCAAAAGGAGGAGCCGGGAGCGCACCACCAAGGTGACGAAGGCGAGCTGGAAGGTGATGTGGCCCAGGATCACGGTGAAGAGGGAAAGCCGGGGAAAACCGAAAAGCTCCCGGGAAAAGGCG
This sequence comes from Thermus thalpophilus, assembly GCF_022760915.1. NCBI lineage: Bacteria > Thermotogati > Deinococcota > Deinococci > Thermales > Thermaceae > Thermus > Thermus thalpophilus. The sequence goes on from NZ_JAKTNS010000034.1 coordinate 8,601, forward strand.
AAAAGGAGCAGGAGGGAAATCCCCATGACCACGTCGGGCACCACCACGGGGATGTAAAGGAGGTAGCGCAAAAGCTCCTTACCCAGGAAGCGGTAGCGCACCATGCCCAAGGCGAGGAGCGTGCCCAGAACCGTGGAAACCAGGGTGGACACCAGGGCCACCACCAGGGTGTTCAGGAAGTACTCCAGCACCCGCGGGTCTTGGAACAGGGCCCGGTACCAGTCCAGGGTGAAGCCGCTGAAGCGCACCCCCCGGCGGCTTTCGTTGAAGGAAAGGGCCACGATGACCAGGATGGGCACATAGAGGAAGAGGTACACCAAGAGGGCGTGGAGGGAGAGTAGCCGCCTCATACCAGCTCCTCGAGCCCCCTTTCCCCCTGTAGGCGGGCGTAGAGGTAAAGGCTCAAGAGGACGAAGCCCATGAGGAAGACGCTCAAGGCCGCCCCGAAGGCCCAGTCCCGGGTGACGCCGAACTGCTGCTGGATGAGGTTGCCGATGAGGACCACCCGCCCCGCCCCCAAAAGGTCCGCCACCACAAAGGTTCCCATGGCGGGGATGAAGACGAGGACGCTTCCCGCAAAGAGCCCCGGGTAGGTCTGGGGGAGCACCGCGTGCAAGAAGGCGCGGAAGGGCCTCGCCCCCAGGTCGTAGGCCGCCTCCAAAAGCTGCCAGTCCAGCCTTTCCACGCTGGCGTACACCGGAAGGACAAAGAAGGGCAAGAAGGTGTAGACCGTGGTCAAAAGCACGGCGCCGAAGGAGGGGTAGAAGGCGAAAGGACCAAGACCAAAAGCCCCCAAAAGGGCGTTCACCAGCCCTTCCCTCTGGAGCAACACCAGCCAGGCGTAGACCCGGATGAGGAAGTTGGTGAGGAAGGGCAGAAGGAGCAAAAAGAGGAGGAGGTCCCGCTTGGGATGCCGGGCAATGTAAAAGGCTAAGGGGTAGCCCAGGAGGGCGGAAAGGAGGGTGGCCCAGACGCCCACCAAGAGGCTTTCGGTGAAGGCCTCGAGGTAGACGGGCTGTAGGGCCCGGGCGTAGTTGTGAAGCCCCAAGGGCAGGCCGAGCTCGCCATAAGGCCCCCGGGAGAGGAGGGAGGCCAGGAGGACCAAAAGGGAAGGGAGGAGCACAAAGAGGAAAAGCCAAAGCCCCCCCGGCCCCACGGTGACCAGGACCCGCAAGAAGCGCTGCGCAGGGGTCGCCGCCTCATTCATGGACCACCACCAGGTTCTCCGGGGGGAGGTAGCAGTAAACCTCCTCCCCATAGCCGAACTCCTCCGCCCCCGGCTCCTGCAGGTCCTGGTTGAGGGTGTAGGCGAGGAGCCGCACTTCCCCCGCCCTGAGGTAGTACTGGTTCTCCGCCCCCGTGTAGACGATCTCCTCCACCGCCGCCCGCACCAGGTTCTCCCGGGCCGGGGCCCCGTTTTGCGCCGGGTAAAGGCGGATCTTTTCCGGGCGGATGGCCAAGAGGGCTTCCTTCTGCAAAGGCTCCCTTAGGCGCAAGGGCCCCAAGGGGGTTTCCGCCCCCAAGGGGTGGGGCTTGGCGGGAAGAAAGTTGGAGCGGCCCAGGAACTCCGCCACAAAGCGGCTTTTGGGCCGCTCGTACACCTCGTCGGGAAGGCCCATCTGCACGATGCGCCCTTGCCGCATCACGGCGATGCGGTCGGACATGACCAAGGCCTCCTCCTGGTCGTGGGTGACGAAGATAAAGGTGGTGCCAAGCCGCCTCTGGAGCTGCATGAGCTCCACCCGAAGCTCCTGGCGCAGCCGGGCGTCCAAGGCGGAAAGGGGCTCGTCCAGAAGGAGGACCTGGGGCTCTAAGACCAGGGCCCGGGCCAGGGCCACCCGCTGCTTCTGCCCCCCGGAGAGCTCCCGGGGGTAGCGCTTCTCCAGGCCCAAAAGGTCCACGAGCTCCAAGGCCCAGGCCACCTTCCGCTTCACCTCGGCCTGGGGCAGGCCCTTCATCCGGAGACCGAAGGCCACGTTCCCCTCCACGGTCATGTGGGGGAAAAGGGCGTAGTTCTGGAACACGGTGTTCACCGGGCGAGCGTAGGGAGGGACCCCCGCCATGTCCTTGCCGGCGATCTCCACCCGCCCGGTGTCCGGCGTGTCAAAGCCGGCCAGGATCCGCAACAAGGTGGTCTTGCCGCACCCGGAAGGCCCCAGGAGGCTGAAAAACTCTCCCCTTTTCACCTCCAGGTCCACCCCATCCAAGGCCACCACCCCACCGAAGGCCTTGCGCACCCCGGCCACGCGCACCAGCACCTCCGCCACGGGGCCCAGTTTAGCAGGCTAGGGCGCCGCCCGGTCCCGGTGGACCAAGAGGACCAAGCCTAAGGAAAACAGGGTGGCCATGAGGCTAGAACCCCCGTAGGAAAAAAGGGGCAGGGTAAGCCCGGTGACGGGCATCACCCCCAAGGCCACCCCCAGGTTCACCACCACCTGAAAGCCCAGCATCCCCCCCACGCCGGCGATGAAAAGGCGGTCCGCCATCCGGGAGCACTCCAGGGCCAGGCCCAGGAGGCGAAGGAGCAAGAGGGCGTAAAGGCCGAGGAGGGCCACCGCCCCCACGAACCCCCACTCCTCCGCCCAGACGGCGAAGACGAAGTCCGTGTGGCGGAAGGGGACGAAGCCCAGTTGCGTCTGGGTTCCCTGCCCGTACCCCTTGCCGAAAAGCCCCCCGGAACCGATGGCGATGGTGGACTGGATCACCTGGAAGCCCTGGCCCAAGGGGTCGCGGTAGGGGTCCAAGACGATGAGGACCCGCTCCCGCTGGTACGGCTTGAGGTTGGGCCAGACCACGGTGGGCACCAGGAGGACCAAGGCCAAGACCCCCACCAGAAGATGCTTCCAGGGAAGCCCCCGCACGAAGAGCACGGTAAAGGCGCCGAAGAGGACCACCAGGGTGCCCCCGAGGTCGGGCTGGAGGAGGAGAAGCGCCGCCACCGGGGCCGTGAGGAGACCCGGGGGCACGTAGTCCCAAACCCGGCGGATGGGCCTTTCCGCGAGGAACTGGGCCAGGGCCAGGACCAGGCCCACCTTGGCGAGCTCCAAGGGCTGGAACTGCAAGGGCCCCAGGACAAACCAGGCCTTGGCCCCGTTGATCTCCCGCCCCACCAAAAGCACCGCCACCAAGAGGACCAGGGAGAGGGCGTAAAGGGGGTAGGCCCAGGCGAAGAGGAGCCTGCGGGAGAGAAACTGGATCGCCACGGCAAGCCCCAAGCCCAAGGCCAGGGCCAAGGCCTGCCTGGGGATGAGGGCGGGGTCCGGGGTGGCGCTTTTCAGATTGACGAGCCCCAAGGCGGCCAAGGCCAAGGCCAGGAGGGCTAGGCCCCAGTCGTAGGCGAGGAGGTTAGGCCGTCTGAGGACCATGCCGCCCTTAACGCAAGGGGATGTCCGCCACCAGCACCACCTTTTCCCCCCGCTCCTCCAGGGCCACCTGGAGCCCTTCTTCCTGGGCGGGGAAGTAGCGGCGGAGGACCTCCAAAAGGTCTTTTTTTAGGCTTTCCACCAATCCCGGGGAAAGCTTGGCCCGGTCGTAGGCCAAGACCAGCTTGAGCCTTTCCTTGGCCTTGTCCTTGCTCCTTTTGCGCCACCACATCACCGACCCCCGAAGAGCTTGCGGATGACCCCCAAGAAGCCCTGGGCTTCCTCCAGGTGGCGGAAGGGCACCTCCTCGCCCCGCATGCGCCGGGCGGTGTCCAAGAAGGCTTGGGCGGCGGGGCTCGCCCCTTTCAGGACCAAGGGCTCCCCCTGGTTGGTGGAGACGATCACCTGCTCGTCCTCGGGGATGATGCCGATGGGCCTTAGGCCCAGGATCTCCACCACGTCCTCCACGGAGAGCATATCCCCCCGGCTCACCATCTTGGGCCGCAGGCGGTTGATGACGAGGTAGTTCTCCCGGATCTCCCGGGCCTCCAAGAGGCCGATAATGCGGTCGGCGTCCCTTACGCTACTCACCTCCGGATTCACCACCACCAAGGCCCCTTCCGCCGGGGTGGCGGCGGTCTGGAAGCCCTTCTCAATGCCGGCGGGGGAGTCAATCAACACCCGGTCAAACCCCTCCTCGGTGAGGAGAAACTGGACGAGCTCCTTGAACTTGGCGGGGTCCAGGGCCTCCTTGTCCTTGGTCTGGGAGGCGGGGAGGAGGTAGAGGTTTTCCACCCGCTTGTCCCGAATGAGGGCTTGCCGAGGCTTGGCCCGTCCCTCCAGAACGTCAATGAGGTCAAAGACCACCCGCCCCTCGAGGCCCATGACCACGTCCAGGTTGCGGAGGCCCACGTCCACGTCCACCACCGCCACCTTCTCCCCCAGCTTGGCCAAGGCCGCACCCAGGTTGGCGGTGGTGGTGGTCTTCCCCACCCCGCCCTTGCCGGAAGTCACCACGATGGCTTTCGCTTTCACCGCACCTCCTCCTGCTTGGCCTCCAATACCTCCTCCAATCCGCGCAGGAAATCCAAAACCCGCTTGCCCCGCGGGGTCAAGGTGTATTCTACCCGGGGCGGCACCTCGGGGTAGGCCCGCCGCTCCACGAAGCCCAAAAGGTGGAACTCCCGTAGCCTTTCCGCCAGGGTCCTGGGGGAAAGGACGAGGAGGCTTTCCAGGTCGGAAAAGCGGGAGGCCCCCCGGCTCAAGGCGAAGAGCACTTCCGGCGCTCCCCGCCTGGCCAGGACCTTGAGCACCTTGCGGGCGTTTTTGGATAGGGCCATGGGCTAATGCTATCAAAGGAGGAGGTAGCTAGGAAGCGGGGAAGCGAGGCGGGGAAAGGGGTATGCTAAGGGGGTGCGGGAAGAGCCCAAGCCCGACTGGAAGGACTTCTTAGCCCTGGTCCTCGCCGCCTACAGCCTCCTCTTGCCGCCCCTCCTCCTCGTCTTGGGGGTTCTTTTCCTCCTCCTTCTCTTGCTCCGCCTTTTCCTGTAAAACTAGGCTATGGAAGGCCTCTTTGAGTCCCTGCCGGAGGGCTACCGGGAAAGGCTAGGGCGGCCAGGGGAGTACCCCTTCACCCGGGGCATCTACCCCCGCATGTACCTGGACCGGCTCTGGACCATGCGCCAGTACGCCGGCTTCTCCACCGCCGAGGAGTCCAACGCCCGCTACCGATACCTCCTTTCCCAGGGCCAAACCGGCCTCAGCGTGGCCTTTGACCTGCCCACGCAGCTCGGCCTGGACCCCGACCACCCCATGAGCGTGGGGGAGGTGGGGCGGGTGGGGGTGTCCATCGCCACCCTCGAGGACATGCGCAAGCTCTTTGACGGCATCCCCCTGGACAAGGTCTCCACCAGCATGACCATCAACGCCCCCGCCATGATGCTCCTCGCCCTCTACCTCCTGGTGGCGGAGGAGCAACGGGTTTCTTGGGACAAGGTCTCGGGCACGGTGCAAAACGACATCCTGAAGGAGTACTTCGCCCGGGGCACCTACATCTACCCCCCTGGCCCCTCCATGCGCCTCGTGACCGACATCTTTGAGTTCTGCGCCCGGCACGTGCCCAAGTGGAACACCATCAGCATCTCCGGCTACCACATCCGCGAGGCGGGGGCCACCGCCGCCCAGGAGATCGCCTTCACCCTAGCCGACGGCAAGGCCTACGTGCGGGCGGCCCTGGAGCGGGGCCTGGACGTGGACGCCTTCGCCCCCAGGCTTTCCTTCTTCTTCGCCGCCCACGGGGATATCTTTGAAGAGGCGGCCAAGTTCCGCGCGGCCAGGCGGCTTTGGGCCCGCATCATGCGGGAGGAGTTCGGGGCCAAGGACCCCAAAAGCTGGATGCTCCGCTTCCACACCCAGACGGGGGGCTCCACCCTCACCGCCCAAGAGCCCTTGAACAACGTGGTGCGCACCGCCTACCAAGCCCTGGCCGCCGTGCTCGGGGGCACGCAAAGCCTCCACACCAACGCCTACGATGAGGCCTTGGGCCTGCCCACGGAAAAAAGCGCCCTCCTGGCCCTGCGCACGCAGCAGATCCTGGCCTATGAAAGCGGAGTCACCAAGGCCATTGACCCCTTGGGGGGAAGCTTCTACGTGGAGCACCTCACCGACCAGTTGGAAAAGGAGGCGGAAAGGCTCATCGCCGAGATAGACGCCCTGGGCGGGGCGGTGGCCGCGGTGGAGGCGGGCTACTTCCAGCGGGCCATAGAGGAGTCCGCCTGGCAGTTCCAGAAGGAGGTGGAGGAGGGCAAGCGGATCCTCGTGGGGGTGAACCGCTTCTTTGACCCCAACAGCCCCCTAAACGAGCCCGTGCCCGTGCAGCGCATTGACCCCGAGCTCCACGAGAGGAGGAAGCGGGAGCTTGCCGCCTTCAGGGCCAACCGGGATGGGGAAAGCGTCCGGGTGGGCCTAGAGCGCCTGCGCCAGGCGGCGCGGGGCCAGGAAAACCTCTTCCCCTATGTTTTGGAAGCCTTCCGCCGCCGGGCCACCTTGGGGGAGGTCTGCGGGGTCCTCCGGGAGGAGTGGGGGGAGTACCAGCCGGGGAGGTGAGCCGTGGAGGGCGAGGCCGAGCTTTGGGGTTTCCTGGAGCACCACCTAAAGAGCATCTACGAAGGGGACTACGCCACCTACGCCGCCACCACCCATCCCGAGCTTTCCCTCTACGAGTGGTTCGTCACCCCCCACCGCCTGGACGGCCTGGACTTCCACCGCTTCATGGTGGAGAAGAACTGGGCCACCAGGGGTAGGCCCTACCGCATTGACCTCTTGGAGCGGCGGCTCCAGCGCTACGGGGAGGTGGCCATCTTCAGCTACACCCTCCTCCTCACCGTGGAGGAGGAAGGGGGGCTAAGGCACCGGGCGGTGAACGAAAGCCGTGTGGCGGTGCGCTTCCCCGAGGGGTGGAAGGTGGTGCACGTGCACAAAAGCCCGGCGGGCTAGCCCGCCGGGCCAAAGGACGGGGCCTTAGGCCCCCTCCTTGAGCTTCTCCACCACGGAGCGGTCCTCGAGGGTGGAGGTGTCCCCCTTGATCTCCTTCTCCCCGGCGGCGATCTGCCGCAGGAGGCGGCGCATGATCTTGCCGGAGCGGGTCTTGGGCAAGGCGTCGGTGAAGCGCACCTCGTCGGGGCGGGCGATGGGGCCGATCACCTTGGCCACGTGGGCCTTGAGCTCCTCCTTAAGGGCATCGGAAGGCGCGAAGCCCTCCTTCAGGGTCACGAAGGCCACGATGGCCTCCCCCTTCAGGGGGTCGGGCCGGCCCACCACCGCCGCCTCCGCCACCGCCGGGTGGGAGACCAGGGCGGACTCAATCTCCATGGTGCCCAGGCGGTGGCCCGCCACGTTCAGGACGTCATCCACCCGGCCCTGGATCAGGTAGTAGCCGTCCCTGTCCCGCCGGGCCCCGTCCCCGGTGAAGTAGACCCCGGGGTGCTGGCTGAAGTACTGCTGGATAAACCGCTCCGGGTCGCCCCAGACGGTGCGGAGCATGCTGGGCCAGGGCCTTGTGATGCAGAGGTGGCCGCCCTCGTCCGGGTTCTCCACGGGCTTGTGCTCGCTGTCCAGGATCTCCGGCTTCACCCCGAAGAAGGGCTTGCCGGCGTGCCCCGGCTTCATGGCATGGGCCCCGGGCAGGGTGGTGATCATGATGCCGCCCGTTTCCGTCTGCCACCAGGTGTCCACGATGGGGCAGCGCCCTTTGCCGATCACGTGGTAGTACCAAAGCCACGCCTCGGGGTTGATGGGCTCGCCCACGGTGCCCAGAAGCCTCAGGGTTTCCAAGCGGTGCTTGGCGGGCCACCCCTCCCCCCACTTCATGAAGGCGCGGATGGCGGTGGGGGCGGTGTAGAAGATGGTCACCCCGTACTTGTCCACAATCTGCCAGAAGCGGTCGGGCTCCGGCCAGTTGGGAGCCCCCTCGTACATCACCGTGGTGGCCCCGTTCAGAAGGGGCCCGTAGACCACGTAGGAGTGGCCGGTGATCCAGCCCACGTCGGCGGTGCACCAGTAGACGTCCTCGTCCTTAAGGTCAAAGACCAGCTTGGTGGTGTAGTAGACGTAGGTCATGTAGCCGCCCGTGGTGTGGAGGACCCCCTTGGGCTTACCCGTGGAGCCCGAGGTGTAGAGGATAAAAAGGGGCTCCTCCGCCTCCATGGGTTCCGGGTCCAGGCGGTCGGGGGCCGCCTCCATGAGCTCGTGCCACCAGTGGTCCCGGCCCGGGGTCCAGGGCACCTCCTCCCCGGTGCGGCGCACCACCACCACGTGCTCCACGCTGGGGGTTTCCTTGAGGGCCTCGTCGGCGTTCTGCTTCAGGGGGACGATGCCGCCCCGGCGGTAGCCGCCGTCGGCGGTGATGAGGACCTTGGCCTGGGCGTCCTTGATGCGGTCGGCCAAGGCCCCCGAGGAAAAGCCCCCGAAGACCACGGAGTGCACCGCCCCAATGCGGGTGCAGGCCAGCATGGCGATGGCCGCCTCGGGGACCATGGGGAGGTAGATGGTGACCCTATCGCCCTTCTTCACCCCGAGCCGCTTCAGGACGTTGGCGAACTTCTGCACCTCCCGCCAAAGGTCGTGGTAGGTGAGGACCCGCTCCTCCCCCGGCTCCCCTTCCCAGATGATGGCCGCCTTGTTTTTGCGCCAGGTCTTCACGTGGCGGTCCAGGGCGTTGTAGGAGAGGTTGGTCTTGCCCCCCACGAACCACTTGGGGTGGGGGAGGTCCCCCTCCAGGACCTTCTGCCAAGGCTCAAACCAGTGGAGCTCCGAGGCCACCCGGCCCCAGAAGCCCTCGGGGTCCTTTAGGCTTTCCTCATAGAGGCGCGCGTACTCCTCCTCGCTCTTGATGTGGGCCTGCTGGCGGAAGGCCTCGCTCGGGTAAAACACCCGCTCTTCCTTGAGGACGCCTTCAATCCGGTCCATATCCCCTCCTTTGCTCTTGAGGATAGGGAGGGCCAAGGGCAGGGTCAAGAAAAGGGGGGTTTTTCACCATTTGCCAAAGCCCCCCTTTCTTGACAGGAGGGGGCTTGCCAAGGGCAAGATGGAGCCAGATGGCCAAGCGGCGAAGCCTCTCCACCGTGCAGGCCGCCCTGCGCATCCTGGCCTACCTGGCGGAACACCCAGAGGGGGTGGAGGTGAAGGAGGTGGCCCGCCTCCTGGGCAAGAGCCTCTCCACCGCTTACGCCCTCCTGAATAGCCTGGTGGAGGAAGGCTTTGCCGTCAAAGGGGAAAAGGGTTACCGCCTGGGGAGCACCAAGCCGGTTCCCCTGGAGACCACCCCCTTGGAGGAGGCCCTGGAAGAGCTTTACCTCCGCACCCGGGAGCGCTGCTACCTGGCCCTCCTCACCCCCCAAGGGGTGAGGCTGAAGACGAGGGGGCGGCAGGGCCAGCCCCACCCCCTGGGGGAAACCCTTCCCGAGGAGGCTCACGCCCTGGCCTTGGGCAAGGTGCTCCTGGCCTTTGGCGCCCTGCCCTTACCCCCCTTGCGCCCCCGCACCCCCTACACCCTCACCGACCCCTTGGCCCTCGAGGAGGAACTCAAGCGGGTGCGGGAGTCGGGCCTGGCGGCGGAGATGGAGGAGTACGCCCTGGGGCTTTCCGCCCTGGCCGCTCCCCTTTTCGGCCCGGGGGGGGAGCTTCTTGGCGCCTTGGGCGTGGTGGTGCCGGCTCGGCGTTTCCCCTTCGCCTTTAGCCGCCTGGCCCGGGCCCTTTCCGAGGTGGCCCAGGTCTCCCCCTACCTCAAGCCCCCCGAGCCCCCAAGCCTGGCCCCGCCCCTGGAGGCGGGCTTCCGGGTGGAGGTGATGGAGCCTCCCGACGAGTTGAAGGAGAAGGCCAACCTACAGGACCTCGCCGCCGCCTACCGAGAAGCCCTCGAGGACCCCGAAGCCTTCTTTGGCGCCTTCGCCCGGGAGTTCTTCTGGGAAAGGCCTTGGGAAAAGGCCTACGACCCCGAGAGCCGCCGCTGGTTCCAAGGGGGGCTCACCAACGCCGCCCTCAACGCCTTGGACCGCCACCTCCCGGAAAAGGCCCAACAAGTGGCCCTCCTCACCCTGGACGGGGAAGGGCGCCTGGAAAAGTGGACCTACCGGGAGCTCAAGGAGCTTTCCGCCCGCCTGGCGGGCCTCCTTTGGGGCCTGGGCGTGCGGCCTGGGGACCGGGTGGCCCTCTATACGCCCACGGGAGCCGAGGCCACCCTAACCCTCTTGGCCCTGGCCCGCATAGGCGCGGTGCACGTAACCCTACCCGTGGGCCTTGGGCCTGAGGCGCTGAGGGAAAGGCTCCTTCAAAGCGAGGCCCGCCTCCTCGTCGCCGCCGACGGCTACTACCGCAGGGGGCAGCTCATCCCCTTGCGCCCCGTGGTGGAGGCGGCGGTAGCGGGGCTGGACCTCCCCGTGCTCTGGCACGTGCGGGGAACCACGGAGTTCCTGGAAAGGGCCTCCGAAGGGAGGCCGGTGGACCCTGTGCCCGTGCCCGCCCACCACCCCTTGTTCCTCCTCCACACCTCCGGGTCCACGGGGAGGCCCAAGGGCGTGGTCCACGGCCACGGGGGGTACATGGTGGGGGTGGCCTGGGCCCTCCGCTACCTCTTTGACCTAAAGCCGGGGGAGGTCTTCCACACCACCGCCGACCTCTTCTGGGTGGTGGGCCACTCCTTCGGCCTCTACGCCCCCCTTTTCCTGGGGGGCACCAGCCTCCTGGTGGAGGACCGCCCCGACCACCCAAGCCCCGCCGCCTTCTACGAGCGCCTGGCCCGGCTCGGGGTGGATGTCCTCCTCACCTCCCCCACCCTCCTCCGCACCCTCAGGCGCCACGGGGAGGCAAGGCCCACGGGCCTACGGCTGGTGGGGAGCGTGGGGGAGGCCTTGGCCCCGGAGGTGTGGCGCTGGACCCGGGAAAACCTGGCCTGGCCCCTGGACAACTGGTGGCAGACGGAGCTCGGGGCCCCGGCCCTCGCCACCCCCCTCGCCCTCCCCGCCAAGCCCGGCTACGTGGGGGTGCCCCTCCCCGGGGTGGAGGCCCGGGTGGTGGATGAGGGAGGCCAGGTCCTCCCCCCGGGGGCCAAGGGGCACCTGGTCCTCCTCCGGGCGGGCCCCGCCCACATGGTGGACCTCCTGGGGGGGGAAAACCCGTGGCGGGGCGGGCTCTACTGGACCGGGGACCTGGCGGTGATGGACGAGGAGGGGTATTTCCGCATCCTGGGCCGCTCGGAGGAGGTGATCAAGGTGGGGGAGGCCAGGCTCGGCACCGCCGAGGTGGAGGCCGCCGCCCTCACCCACCCCCAGGTGGCGGAGGCGGCGGCGGTGGGGGTGCCGGGGGAAGAGGGGGAGGAGATCGTGGTCTTCGTGGTGCCCAAGCAGGCGGTCCCCGAGGAGCTCAAGCCCCTCCTGGCGGAAAAGCTCAAGGCCCACCTCCTGCGCCACCTGGGCCCGGTGACCCCGCCCCGGGTCCTTTTTGCGGAAAGCCTGCCCCGCACCCGGAGCGGCAAGATCCTGCGGCGGCTTCTTAAGGCGGAACTCTTGGGCTTAGACCCGGGGGACACCTCGGGACTGGAGGAAAGCGATGGCGGTGGAAAAGCTTCTTAAAGCGGAAGAGCGGCTTTGGGCCCCTGAAGCCTTGCGCCGGGCGGCAAACCTCAAGGGCTTCGCCGCGGAGTACCGGCGGAGCCTCGAGGACCCCGAGGGCTTCTGGGGGGAGTGGGCCAAGCGGTTCTACTGGGAAACGCCCTTCCAGAAGGTCCTGGAGTGGGACCTCCCCGAGCACCGCTGGTTCCTGGAGGGCACCACCAACGCCGTCTACAACGCCCTGGAGCGCAACGTGGAGCGGGGCCTTCGGAACAAGGTGGCCCTCCTCTACCTAAGCGAGGACGGGCAGGAGCAAAAGCTCACCTATGGGGAGCTTTTGGACCGGGTGCGCCGCCTGGCCACCGCCCTTAAGCGGCTTGGGGTGGGCAAGGGGGACCGGGTGGTGATCTACATGCCCCTCACCCTGGAAGGCGTGATGGCCATGCTGGCCACCGCCTACCTGGGGGCCATCCACAGCGTGGTCTACGCCGGGCTTGGGGTGGCGGCGCTGAGGGAGCGCATCCTGGATGCAGGGGCCAAGCTCCTCATCGCCGGGGACGTGAGCCACCGAAGGGGGAAGGGGGTGGACCTCCGCTCCATCGTGGAGGAGGCCATTCGGGACCTTCCCCTAAAGGTCATCTGGTTCCAGAGGGCCTACCGGGCGGAGCTTCCCGAAGGCCACCATGACTTCCAGGAACTCCTTTGGAACACCCCCCCGGAGGCCCGGGCGGAGATGGTGGAGGCGGAACACCCCCTCTTCATCCTCTACACCTCGGGCTCCACGGGCAAGCCCAAGGGGGTGGTCCACGTCCACGGGGGCTACATGGTGGGCACCACCTACCACCTGCGCACCTTCTTTGACGTGAAGGACGAGGACGTCTTCTGGGCCACCAGCGACATCGGCTGGATCGTGGGCCACTCCTACATCGTCTACGCCCCTCTCTTGGAGGGCGTCACCTCCGTGCTCCGGGAAGGGGCCCCCGACTACCCCGACCCCGGGGCCTTCTGGCAGGTGGTGGAGCGGTACCGGGTGAACGTGATGTTCACCGCCCCCACGGCGGTGCGGCTTTTCATGAAGCACGGCCCCGAGTGGCCCAAGCGGTACGACCTCTCCTCCTTGCGCCTCCTGGCCGTGGCGGGAGAGCCCCTAAACCCGGAGGCCCTGCGCTGGGCCTATGCGCACCTGGTGGACGGGGGCAAAAGGGGCTTCGTGGCGGACAACTGGTGGCAGACGGAGCTGGGGGGGCCCACCCTGGGCACCCCCCTCACCCTCCCGGCCAAGCCGGGCTTTGCCGGGGTGGCCCTGCCCGGGGTGGAGGCCGCCGTGGTGGACGAGGAGGGGAAGCCCGTGCCCCCAGGGCAGGGGGGGCTTTTGGTGCTCAAGCGGCCCTTCCCCCACATGATGCGCACCGTCTGGGGCAACCACGAGCGCTACCTCCAGTACTGGCGGGAGGTTCCTGGGGGGGTCTACGCCGCCGGGGACGTGGCAAGCCAGGACGAGGAAGGCTACTTCAGCGTCCTGGGCCGGGCGGATGACGTCCTCAACGTGGCGGGCCACCGCATCGGCACCGCGGACGTGGAAAGCGCCTTGGTCTCCCACCCGGCGGTGGCGGAGGCGGCGGTGATCGGGGTGCCCGACCCCCTGAAGGGGGAGGCCATTAAGGCCTTCGTGGTCCTGCGCTCGGGGCAGAGCCCCTCGGAGGCGCTCAAGGAAGGGATCATCCAGCACGTGCGCCGGGAGCTTGGCCCCATCGCCACGCCCAGCGAGGTGGTCTTCCTGGAGAAGCTTCCCAAGACCCGCTCGGGCAAGATCCTGCGGCGGCTTCTGAAAGCAAGGGAGCTGGGGAAAGACCCTGGGGACCTTTCCACCCTCGAGGAGTAACCCCAACCCCCGTGAGGGCGAAACCGGGTCCAAGCAAAGGGTCTCCGGGTGGAAAATCACGCCCTTCCTCTTCTCGGAAAGTAAAGGAGAAAACCCTCAGTACACGTCAAAACGTGGGACCACCCCTTTAGGATGGACCTGCGCCCACG
>NZ_JAKTNS010000035.1:0-22009 GCF_022760915.1 Thermus thalpophilus
GGCTGCGCCCGCAAGGGGAGATTTACCACGAAACGGAGATGTGGGTAAAGTCCTGCTGCAGAAGGTCTTGACGTCCGAGGTATTCCTGGCTAAGCTAAACGTTGCGTGCGGGGGCGATTAGCTCAGCTGGTCAGAGCGCACGCCTGATAAGCGTGAGGTCGGTGGTTCAAGTCCACCATCGCCCACCACGATGAGAAAGGCAAATCCCCGGGGTTGCGAAAGCCCCGGGGATGACCTTTTGACACCTACACGACACCTAATAGCCTGTTGTTAGGTGGTACACCAAATAACCCACCCCCCCGCCTAGGAGGGCGGCCATGACCCCTGCCCACCAGGGATGCTTCCGCGCCCAAGCCAAAAACTGGCCCGAGATGGTGAGCCCCGTGCGGCGAACGGCCCACAGCTCCACCACCCCAAGCCAGAGGACCAGCCCGCCCAAAAAGAGCAGCCACCACCAAAGGCCCGCGAGCGCAAAGGCGACAGCTAGTGTCGCAAACATGAGCAGGATGCCCCAAGGAAGGTCCCTCATACCTTTAGCTCCGTGTAGAGGTTGGCCCGGTTAATGACGGCGCACGCGTACTTCGGGTTCCGCTTCCCCTGGTGGAAAGCGGTGGGGCCCACGTTGTAGGCCTGGAGGAGCTCGTACCACGAGGCTCCAGGGAACTGCCCCCTAAGCCACTCCAGATACGCCAAGCCCGCCCCTACCGCGTACCAGATGCGCCCGGTCATGTCCATACCGAGGAGCTTCTGCGGGTCCTGGTTTACCTGACAGAACGCTGCGGGCTTCACCTGTAGGGGGCCGATCTCGGTTCCCGCCGCGGCGGTGCACCGCCCCTTGGCCAAGGCCGCACGGATGCGGTCGGTTTCCAGGTATAGGCCGAAGCCGCTTTCCTGCCAGGCGAGCGCGGTGGCGATGTCTGGCGGTATGCCGTAATTGGTGGAAGTGGCCAGGACCGAGGCCAGCACCATGGTGCAGGGGGTTCCCGCGGAGGGGATGCATGTCCCCAGGTTGGGCCGCACTTCGCGGATGCGCTCGTGGATGCGGTAGATGAGCTCTTGGTAGCTCTTGGACAGGCCGCTTGCTGGCTGGTACGGGCACGTGATCGGGGTAGGGGAGGGCTTAGGGGCAGACTGGGAAGCAGGGCGGGGCCGAAGGACGAGCCAGGCGGCCACCACCCCCAGGACCAGCACGCCCCAGTTAGCCCCTCCGGTGCGCAACGTCTTCCACCCCCCTGGCCGTGCGCCGAATCCGCTTCATGCCGCGGTTTAAGGTCAACATGCCTCCCGCGTGGTACCAGACGAATGCCTGCAGGTCCCAGTAGCGTGCGATACCACCCTTGGCCTCCGAACCCGGCACATGCCGCCCGCCCCGGCGAGCTAACGGAAAGATGCCGCCTTCCAGCACGGGCACTGTGCGCTGTGGAGGCATCTGCAAGCTGCGGGCGTTCCATCCTACTGGGATCATCACGGCCCCCAGGTAAGTGTCCATTCGCCGATGGTGAGCTTGTAGAGGTTGGTTTTTGTTATTTGCTGCCCGCTGTCCAGAACGAACTGGGCAGCTGCCGCATACCAGCCTCCACCCGCCGGTATCCATAGGCAAAAACCGTACAAGGTCGTGTTGAAGTCAGCCGGAACGTACGTTACGGGGTTGGTTTTCCTTTGGCGGCTGTTTGCCACGTACGCCTGAAAGGTCCAGTAGTACAAGTTGGATTGCGAACCCCAGTTGCCGGGGCCTCTATATGTGGTATAGTCCGGTGTAAACGCATACACGGTTGGGTGATTGTAGACGCTCAATCCGGTATCTGCCCTAGCAAAGTGGTCTAGGAGCCCCAAATCCGCTCGGTCGTTGAACCACATCTGGTATCCATAGTTGGGGTCTGTTGCTCTGTTGAGAGTGAACAGCCCGGTGTAAGTTCCAATGCCTGCAATGTTAATGGAAACTGCTGTGGGGGTGATGGGAGAAAGGGCGATGCGCATTTTGTAGATGAGCCTCAGCCGCTGGTCAGCTGCTGGGGTGATTACGATGGGGTTTCCATTGCCGTCGCGGAAAAGTTCTCTGACTGCTAGATTATTGCCCGGCGCAGACGAAGGACTGAACCCCCACTCGGTCAAGTTTCTGTTGCCAACCTCGCCTTCTGTGAACTCCCGCACCCGCTGGATGTCATACACCCCGTCTTGTACGGTGCCCAGGCTATAGGTGCCGTTGTTGTTGCTGCTGTCCCTTTGTACCCTAGCGACTTCGCTTACCAAGCCGGTTTGCGTCGGGCTGGGGGGAGTTGACCCTGTCCCCACCACGGCAAAGTTGCTCAATCCCAGGAAGCCGCTTTGGGCTATGAGGCTGTCGTACGCCTGGTCCAGGATTAGGTTATGCTGCTCAGCTTCCATGTCCACTACCCAGCGCCGCCGTTTACCACGCCCGCCTGGTCCAAAGGACAGGTCTTCAACATAGCGCCCCAGCTGCCAGTGCAAGTGTTGAGGCTGGAGCCGCACGCCCGCTTGCGGCGGCGGCGGGAGAAGTGGGCGCACACGCACCACCGGGATTACCTTGCCAGCATTGTCAGGCTTCCACAACATCTCATACCTCCTCATGCAGGTTCGTAGGCCCCCGTGGTGGGGGCGCTCAGAGTAGCCGTGCCTAGGACATCCGGGCTTGTGTAGCCCGGCCGAGTGGTGGTGTCCACGACAATGACTACAAGGGCGTAGCTGCCAGTAGTAGGGGCAGCAAGACTGGCGGTGCCTAAGGCGTCCGTGCCAGGGTCAAAGATCAGAACCACGGGCACATAGGCCCCCGTAGTGGGTGCGGCAAGCTGGGCCTGGCCTAAGGCATCTTCCATGTTGAGGACAATAACGATGGGAATGTATGTCCCCGTTGTAGGAGCGCTCAGCGTGGCCGTGCCTAGTAGGTCCGTGCGAAGGTCCTGCACGATGACGACAGGGATGTAGGCGCCTTCGGAGGGCGGGACCAACGCAGCTTGCCCAATAGTGTCGTGCACGTACACCGGGTACAGCTCGGACCTAAGAGCGTAGCCGGTGGCGTCTAGAGCGCTAACTAGGCTCCCCAAGAGTTCTATCTGGTAGGGTAAGGCGACCGCCTGGTCCAAGACCACAGGCTCCGCGAAAGTCTGTACCACGTGGGCGATAGCGTAGAGGTGCCTCTGCACCCGCTGGACCAGGCTCATGCGATCTGGGGTCAGATGCCAGACCAGAACGTCCGAATCGGGAGGGAAGTAGCCCACCACAGCATCGTTTAGGACCACGGGGTCTACCCCTGGGAAGGGGCCCCGCATCACGTAGCTCTGGCTAACGGGATCCCACTGGCGGATCCAGACTTCTCCTTGGCGCTCGTAGACCACCACATGGCGTGCGGCCTGGTCAAAGGCCAGGCCCATGTGGACAACTTCCTCCACGGGGTGGGGGAGGGGAGGCGCCTCCACTTCTACCCACACGGCCACCTCGGGCCCACGGGAATCGTTAAGGGCCCACGGACCTTCCCCAGGCACCTGGGCCTGGAAGAGGCGGAAGCGGCGCTCCACCCGGTCCAGCACCGCCGCCCATGCGTAGCCGAAAAGGGTGGTGTAGCTGCCATCCCCCGTATCCCCCATGGCCCGAGGTCCCGGGGCAAGGCGAACCTCGGGAGCATAGGTCCTGCCACGCTTGTAGCTTTTGGCCTTGGCCGTCATTGGAAGAGGAACTGCACGGAAGCGGGCCCCTCTCCCGCGTCCGAAACTTCCAGCACCTCCAGCGCAAAGCTCAACTCCACCGCCGCCGCGGGCAGAAGGATGTAGGGCCCCACCCGCTGGGGGCCGAAGGTAAACCAGAGCCGGGCCTTGGTGTCCCCAATGTTGACGATGTGCCCCCTGGTAGCAGGTTTACCAAGAAGGCCTGTCACATCGATGCGGCGGGTTTCCCCTTCCACCTGCACCTGGGCAATGAGGGGCATGCGGGCCGGATCGTGGCCCTGCAGGTCCCGCCGGGGCCGGCCAAACTCGTACTCCAGGGTTCGCTGCACCGCGCCCAGCTGGTCCTTCAGGCAGGCCATATCCTCCCGAAGGGCGGCCAAGGCCTCTTGCAGGCGTCCGGGAAGGTTGGCCAAATCCTCCTGCTTCAAACCCAAGAGGTTGAGCATGCACCACCTCCTTTAGGTAAACTCTGGCTGGGCGCGCCCAGATTTTCAAGCGCGGAGCGCACCACAAAGGCCCCGATCAGGATGAGGGCTATCAGATAGATGGTGAGAAGCCCGAGGCCCACCCCCAACCCCTGCTTGTAGGACTGCCAGAAGGTTCTTTCCTCCACAGCTACTCCTTCTTGACGCCCAAAAGCGCCCCGATGAGGGCCAGGATGAGGGCCAGACCAATCCACACCAAGAGGGCTCCCACCACGAAGCCGGCACCCAGCTGCACGCCATCCTGGAAGTTCATCTCCCACCTCCTGACTTCTGCTCCATGCCCATGGCCCGGATCCGGGCCAGGGCGGCCTCGATCTGCCGCTCTGCAATGGTTCGGCTAAGCCCGGGGGCTAGCTCTTGAAGGGTGCTAATGGCCTCCTCCAGCTTGCGGGCGGCCCGCTCCTGGGGCGGGAGGTCGCTTTTGCGGTAGCGCTCCTCCACCGCTAACACGGCCTGCTCCGCCAACCGGGGAACCCTTTCCGCAAGCCAGCGCTCGTAGTTGGACGCCAGCATGCGGATGAGCCCTGCCAGCACAGGCCCCACCACGGGGATGCCACCCACCAGGCGCACCAGAAGGCCTGCCAGGAGGGCCACCGCACCCAGGGCCACCAGGGCCTGCAGCGCCCATGCTCCCCAAACGCTTGCGGGGGGGACAAGATCTGTCCAGCTCACAGCGCACCTCCGAAGCCGGCTACACCGCCCCGGCTAGCGCAATCGCAGGGCGTGGGGGCCACGGATCCGTCCTTGCAAGTGGCGATCACCTGGGGGCACATCGTGGTTTCGGAGTAACCGGAAGAACGGTCTTCCCAGCGCACCGTGCCCCCGTCAGAGCTAGGGGTGTTGGATGGGGCAGGGGAGGCCACCTTTCCCCTTCGGGCCCACCACACTCCTAGGAGGGCTCCCCCCGCCATAGCTGCCGCTACCCAGAAGGCCTTCATCCCTCCCTCCTACCAGACCAGCTGCCCGGGCGCGGGGCGAGGCACAAACGTTGGGTTAAACCAGGAGCAAAGGCTGGGGGCCACCCGACACAGCGCGTCGTCACTCAGGCTGCCCAACCCCCAGCCGTAGGGGCTGGGCATGGTGTCCACTACCGCAGGCGGCGCGGCTTGATCACCAGCTTCATCCGAGCCCGCACCACCCGGGCTAGCCGTGCTGCCCCCCTTGGCCAGGGAGTAAGCCAAGTATGCGGCTACCCCACCGCCGATGAGTACCAAGAGCAAGGTCTTGCCGTCCATTCAGGCCTCCTTTTCCTTCCTCAAGCGGACCCCCTGGCGGTAGGCCAGGGCCTCCGTGACGTTGGCCAGGCGGTTGAGGAGGTGGGTCTGCTCCCGCTGGCCTTCCTCCATCCGGGCCAGGCGGGCCTTCATTTCGGTGATGTCCACGAACACCATCCGTAGAAAGGCGGCGAAGGCCGCCACGGCCAGGCCGGAGTCCAGAAGGTCCTTCCACTCCACTAGCAGACCACCCCCTCCACGGCCAGCTGCTGGAGCTGCTTCCTTAGGCCGTCGATTTGGCCTTGGTAAAGGTCGAGTTCTTGTTTGAGCTTGGCGTACTCCTTGGCCGCCGCATCCACAGCTTGCGCATCGGCGTAGTTGAACAGGTTCCCCGGTCTAGGGCCTAATCCCTTCACATAGTCCATGCAGGCGTTGAAGTTACCCCAAAGGGCCGGGCTACAGATGTCGAAGATGCCGCACGCTTCCCGCTTGGCGTAGCTCCAGCAGTTGGTGTCGGCGCTGGAACCCTTGGCCACCAGCGCGTCCATTTTCTTCTGCACATCCTCCGCCAAGGACTGAACTTTCTGCAGCTGCGCTTTTAGGTCAGCGCAAAGCTGCCCTTTGGTGATGGTGGGTGTGGGTGCGGGGGTAGGAGCAGGTACGGGCGAAGGTACGGGGGTAGGAGCAGGCGCAGGGGTGGGATACACCCCCGTGCCAGGGGCAGGCAACGCTGGGACAGACGGTGCGGGCTGGGCGGGCTGCATGGCGGGAGGCTGAACGGTTTGCGCCCCAGGAGGCACTACCGGCTGGGCCGGGGCGTACGGCACCCGCTGGCGGTTTGGATCCGTGAGCCTCCAAGCGATGAGCCCGCCTACACCCACCGCCCCCACCGCAGCCACGGCCAGAAGGGTATTGCTATTCATGCTGTCCTCCAAACCAGAGCCGCCACCACGATGGCGGCCCCCAGGGTAAAGGCGGCCACCGTAATGGCTTGGGCTTGGCGGGCTTTAGCGGCGGCCTCGAGCATGGCCCGCTCCTGGGCCAGCCTCGCCGCTTCCATTTGGGCCTGGGCCGCCGCCTTTTGGGCTTCCAGGGCCTGGCGCTCCTCATCGGTAAAGATGAGGTCGTCAATCACGCCTCCAAGAGCCCCCAAACCCGCCCCGATGGCCGCCACGATCTCCATCGCTTACTCCCGGTTGAACAGAAAGAAAACCGCCACCACTACCCCTGCTCCCACTAAAGCCCACACCCAAACAGGGATAGTGGGCTGGACCTGGATGCTGGCTTGGCGGGCCTTCTCCCGTTCTGCCTCCAGGCGCAAGCGTTCCAGCTCCATCTGAGCCCGCTCTTGTTCCGTGAAGATGTAGGGATCGAGGACAGAACCAATCTGGCGGGCTCCGTACAGCAACTGAAGCCAAATGGGATCATCAGGACCAGGAGCACTCAAGCTGGCAGGCAGGGGAGTGTAGCCCCCGGTGGGATTGAGGTAGGTGTTGGTGATGCTGAACTCCCCCATCCTTCACCCCCTCACAGCCCACCGCGGGCTTCCAGCTCCGCCAAGCGCTGCAAGCGCCCCTTGTCCAGCACCTCGATGCGCCGCCCCATGGCGGCAATCTGGATGTAGTGCCCGGCCCGGTTGTTCCAGACGATGGGCGTGTTCTGCGTGAAGACCTCCAGGACCAAGCGGGTTCCAGGCACCAGCTCCACCTGCTGGGGCCAGGCGATCATGGTCTCCAGGTTGTTCTGGTCAATGGCGTGCATGGTGGCAAAGGACTGGTTGAAGACGGTGGCGGCGCTATCGTCCACCCCGCCCGCGTCCCGGGCCACCCGAAGGCGGAACTGGCCGTCCCCGTGGACGTAGTAGACTTCGATGTCTTCCGAACCGGTCACCCCAGCAGGCTCCACAAAGGTGATCTGCCCTGTGGCGTAGTTAACGCTCACAATAGGGCACTGCTGCCAGACCCCGCCCACCTTGGCCCACACGGCCACCTCGGGGTGATAGAGGCTGGGCAGGGTGGGCTTGGCCTGCGGGGTTTCCACCAACCCGCTCACCGTCACGGTGCGGTTCTGGGGCGAAGCCAGGTTCTGCCCCCCAAAAACCTTCAACCCCTTGATGTAGATGCGCAGGCGCCGTTCCTGGGCCACGATGCGGAAGTGGGCGGTTTCCGGGGTGCGCATTTGGGCCACAGGGAAGTACTCGTTGGGCCGGTAAGCCAGACCCGTGGCGTCGAAGTCCTCGTTGTCGATCCAAGCGAAGCCCCAGCCCCCCACCTGCACCGCCGCCGGGGGAGGCGGGGGAGGGGCTACGGGAGCCTGGGCGGGTTCCGCCCGGGGCATATCCCCGCGGAAGGCGTCCAAGCCCCGTCCGAAGGCCTGGCCCACGCCCTGACGGATCCGTTCAAGGAAGCTCATGGCACCTCCTCACAGGGTGGGGTTGGAGTTGTCCACGCCCACCGGGAGCTCGATACGGGTCCTGGGATCGTTGAGGTTCACCGTGACGCCCACGGGAGCCTCCACGTAAACCTCCAGCGTGTCCCCTTCCCGGAAGACCAAACCCGTGGGGGGCGTGGGGGCCCGCAGGGGGGACGCGGTCTGCAGGATGTTCTG
Source organism: Thermus thalpophilus (assembly GCF_022760915.1). Classification (NCBI taxonomy): domain Bacteria; kingdom Thermotogati; phylum Deinococcota; class Deinococci; order Thermales; family Thermaceae; genus Thermus; species Thermus thalpophilus. The sequence goes on from NZ_JAKTNS010000035.1 coordinate 7,987, forward strand.
GTAAAACTTCGCATCCCTGAGCTGGGCTTCAGTGAGGTCGTAGTAGCTGGCGTACTGGGCCTTGATGAGGAACTCGGGGAAGTCAAAGCCCTTGGTGCGCTTGGCGAAGAAGACATCCGTGGTGTGGGGAAGCTGGTTGCCTGCGGTGTCGTAAAGCTTGAGGATGATGGGCACGGGGTTGGGCACCACCCAGGCAGCCCCCGCGGGCACCACGAACTCGCCCACCTTCACCCGCTGCGTGCCGCTGTAGGTCTGAAACTCGGGGCCAGACCGCAGGATGGTCACGGGCCGCGCCCCAGGCCGAAGTGCCTTGATCCGATTGAACGCCTCCTGCATCTTTTCCTCCTTAGTCGATGTTCAAAATCGCCATGATGAGGTTCGCAAAGGAACCTGCCGCCACGCCCAAGCCGATGTAGTCCACCATCGGGTCTTCGGTCAGCTTGTTGTTGATAAGCAAGGAGCCCAGGATCACCCCGCCGAGGTTCAGCAAGATGCGGTTGGTGTAGGCGTTGCTGACCTCTTTGGTGGTAACGGGTTTGCCGTCAGGGCCTACCTGGTAGTAGTGGATGCGCCCATCCGGCCCCTTGGCCGCCCACCCGAAGAGGTCCCTCCGGGAGGTATAGAGGCTCTTCCGGGCTAGATAGGCCCCCAATACCCCCAAGCTCACCGAGACCACAATGGGGTTCTGCACGACCTCCAACGGGTTGGAGGTCTGGGCCAGCTTGCGCATATCCTGCGCCGCGATTGCCGCCGTATCCGCCATTCGCCCTCCTTACGAGGGCCATGGTGGGCGGCTCACTGGGGCTAGAAAAAGGGCGCGCCGAAGCGCTCAGCGGGAGGTCCATGGCGGAGATGCGGGACGAACCAAGGTGCGAGGCGGAGGTGCGCGGCGCACCTCCGCCTCGGAGAAAAGGCGACTAGGACGCTACAGGAACATACACCCGCCGCCTGGGGTCCCTGGGGTCCCGCAGGACCAGACCGGCCCGGTCCCGGTCCAGGTCCTTCACGCCGTACTCGGGAGGCAGGCCTCCTTCGGGGCGCTTGAGCCCGGCCACCCGCTCCCCCAGTTCAGGGAACATCTCCGCCACCGCCTGCACCTCGTTGGGCTCAGACACCCGGAAGGCCACGAGATGGCTGGCCTGGCGGCGCACCCCAGGGTCAATGCCCCCCACCGCTCCTCTCATCATCTGGGTTATGAAGATGACGTTATGGCCGGCTTCCCGTCCCCCCGTCAGCACCTCGAAGAGGCCCTTGGGTACCTGCCCCCGGGGGAAGAACTGGTGGGCCTCATCCACCACCAGGAGGACATCCTTCAGGCGCATAATCTCCTGACCCAGGGCGTCTAGGAAGGGCCTGGGGTCGTAGCCCGTCACGTGGAAGTGCACCCGGGCGTAGTGCTTCAGCGCGGCCTTGGGGTCCCCCTCTTCCCCCACCCGGAAGCGCCCCTCGGCTAGCTCCCAGAACTCGGTCTTGCGGTTGACGATCACCAGGCGGCGGAAGCGGCCCTCCATAGCCCGCACGATCTCTCGGGCCAGGGTGCTTTTGCCCGAGCCCGACTTACCGATGATGAGGATGCGGAAGGTCTGCCTACCGCCCATTTAGGACTGATACGCCTTCCACAGCTCCCACCCGGCCCAAGCCGCCAGGGCAAAGGCCACCACCGCCTGGGCGGTTTCACACTTGGGGCAGCCCTTGCCTTCCCGCAAGTTCTTCGCCCGGCCTAAGCCCAGGTAGAGCCCCCCAGCCAACACGGCCAGGGGGAAAGCATTTGCTTTGACAAACTCCGTCACCGCTTTCGCCTCCTTTCCATAGCAACCTCAATGCCTCGCTCCTTCAAGACCTTAGCAATCGCCCTCTTTTCCAACGGATCTCCTCCCCTAACCTGGTAGCGCCCGATAAGGGTAGCCGTACTTTCCTCTCGAAAGCGCGAGGCCAGCTCCGTGATTTTCCGCCTATTGGCCGCCGCGGCTTTTCCCCCCTTGCTGGCGTCGTAGCTCCTTTTGGCTTCCTCCATCCGGGCAGACCATTCCTTGGCCCGCTTTGCCCTCAGGTAATCTTCCGCCGCCAGGCGCTTCACCTCTCGTTCCCACTCCTTGATCTGGCGCAGGGTTTGGCGATCCCCTTTTTCCCGGGCTTCACGGATAAGCTGGCGAGTTTTAGCATCGGGCACAAACCGCACCCGTACGCCAAAGGGTGTTTCTGTGATTGCCACTACCTCGCCGCCCTTGTGGACCCGTACACCCTGCGGTACGGGCTGAAGCTTTACCTTGGCGGGCCGCTCTGGGGGGCGAACGAAGCGCCCTTTGGCGTCTCGGTACACGACACGGCAAATCTGTTGGCGCCGTACCATAGCCATTACGCCCTCCACGCTGGCGGATCAAAGAGCCGTCCCGCCTGAGCCTGCTTGGCCAGGAAGGCCTCGGGGTCTACGCAGTAGGTGAGCACCTTCTGCTTGGCCTCCTCTCCCCCGCGGGGGAAAAAGCCCCACAGGCCCTCGCTGGCCGGGGGTTGGCGGTGGAAGACGTCGAAGTGCAGATGGCAGAAGCCCCCCGTGGTCATCTTGCCCACGGTGCCGATGACCTCCCCCGCCTGCACCACCTGCCGGAGGCCCACCCTTATGTCTCGCAAGTGCCCGTACCGGGTCCACACCCCCGCATGGGGATGGCGCAGGACCACTACCCCGCCCCACACGGGCAGGCGGCCCGCGAAGACCACGTACCCATCCGTTACGGCGTGCACGGGCTGGCCGCAGTCTGTATCCCCCCCTCCGGGTCCGTTCAGGTCAATGCCTGTGTGCCAGTACCCAGGGGGCACCAACCACCTCCCATCCGCACCCTTCACCCCCTGGTAGTACTGGGGGTCCAGGAAGCGCACGTCGGGGCGCGCCTTCCTGGGGTTCATGGGCCAGTAGTACCGCCCCGAGCGGGGCACCTCAGGCTCCCCCACCATCCACCTCCCCAGCCCCGCCAGGCCCAGCAGGCCCAGCGCGGCTAGCACGAACTTCCATAGCTGCACGCACACCTCCGTAAGCCGCCGCGGCCAGCACCACCCCGCCCAGGGCTACCCGCACCCAGGGGGGCAGGTTTTCCGCCCGGCCCATGCCCGGGAGGCGGTTTTTGCCGATCCCGTAGGCGGCCAGGGCCTCCCCCACCTTGAGCATGTCCAGCACCTGGGCCGGGGGAAGGAAGGTCGTGGCCTGAAAGGCACCTTTGAAGGCCTCCACTTCCTCGGGGGACTGGAGCCTGAGCCCCAGCATGAGGAGCATGGCTGTGCCGTTGGCCAGCTCCTCCCCCGTAAAGGGGATGACGGGCTCCACCACCGGGGCCGGGGGGAGGTCCTCGAAGCCGGGCTCCCCGGAAACCTCCGTGTCGTCCAAGGACCGAAAGTTCGGCTCACTCCCAGAGTCTGGGGCCGAGGGTGCCCCCGGGGTTGCCGGCCCCGGAGGCATGCCCTGCTCCGGCGTGGGTTCCGCTACCGCTTCCACTCCCTCCTCCCTTCATGCCCAAGGCCACCCCCAGGAGCACCGCCATCCCGGCCCCCAGGGCCGCCAGGAACCCCAGGGGGGTTTTCTTGGCGGGGGGTGTAGCCGCCAGAGGTGAAGTTTGCTCCTGGACGGGTTTACCCCCCTCCTGTGGGTTGCCGAAGGCCTCCCTGGATCCCGCGGATACCCCCCCTCCCACCATGGGCTGGGACTCCACGGCCTCCTCCAGAACGGGGTCCAAGGGGTTTTCCAAGGGGATGGCCCGCACTTCCTGGCTTGGGGACGCTTCTGAGCCTTCCAAAACGGCCTTCTCTCCCAAAAGCTCCTCAGGCAAGCGGAGCTTCAGCATGGCCTACCTCCGGGAGCGTTTGGCCTTCTTCTTCCTGCTCTTCTTCCGCTTAGGCATACCTTCTCCTCCTCCTTCCGCCGCCCACCAGGGCCAAGGCCACCACGCCCAAGGCGGCCAGGCCCATGGCGCCAGCACCTATCCCCGCCCCCGCCACGGCGATGCCCCGTGCAGGGGCGGGCACCAGCTCCACCGCCTCCTTCAACTCGGAGACAATCCGCCACACCAGGTAGAGCACCGCAACCACCGCCGCCGCGGTGAGCACCAGGGGAAGCACCGCGGGGTAGACGTACTCCCCCGCGTCCCCATACCAGACCATGGGCTGGGGGCACCACGTGGAGCTACACCCGCCGCCCCCATAGGCCGGGGGTGTGGAAGTTTGTTGCGTGGAGGCCTCAACCTTGAGGCGGATGACCAGGTCAGCCCCCCGCTTGCCCCAGTCCAGCACCCGCACTCCAGGGCCATACCGCTGCTGGAGGGCTTTCTCCAGGCCTGAACGGGTCACGCGGGAGATATCCCCGCCCTTGTGGGCCAGGACCAGCTCGTAAAGCTTCCCCGGCTTCAAGGGGGTGTCCTTGCCCACGGGCACCCGTTGGTACTCGGCCATGTCCCCATCCTGGACGGGCGAAAGGGCTGTAAAAAGCCCGCCCCGAAGGTGCGGGGCGGAGAAGCGTATGGGAGGTGCGTGCCGGAGATGCGTTTCGGAGATTACCGCTTCTGCACGAGCCTGCGGATGATTTCCACCAGGGCCACCAACTTGCCCACCGTGCCCTGGCCTACGCCGGGAAGGGCCTCCAAGTCCCTCACGTCCCAGTTGTGGATGTTGCGGATGTCTCCGTTTAGCGCCTCCGCAATGGCCTCCGCCGCCCGTTGGTTGCCCAGCAGGGAGTAAAGGAGTTCAGCTAAGGACATGCTTTCAGGGCGGATGGGATCGCGCTTGCGGCTAGCCAGCTCCACCAGGCGCTTTGAGGGGCGGCCTTTTTTGAGCACCATCACCCGCATCATAGCACGCTTCTAGGTGTCAAGGCACTTCTACCCACGAGCAGGCATCTAGTGCGATCTGCACCTTCCAGAGGGCGGGCCGCGGCAACACCAAGCGGCACTCCGTGCCGGTGCAGACGTCGTTTATACGGGCTAGGTACTGCCCGGAGGGCCACCGCGCACGTAAAGCTTCGGCTTCACCTTCGTAAGCAAAACGCACCTCTTCACCTCCGCGCGTCAGCCACGTGATTCGTGCGCGGCAGAGATCCGGGACGATCTTGGGTGCGCCCTGCTCCTCCGAAGCGGCGATTTGCGTCCCCGGGCTCACTCCGCCGCTATGCACCTCCGGGGCGGAAGGCCGGGGCGCATCTTCGGGGCGCATCTGGGCCAGGAAGTAAAGCCCAATGGCGGCCAGGATGACCAGGCTAAGGGCGGTGTTTCGGGTCATGGTACCTCCGACATTAGGCTGGGGCCAAGCATAACCCGCCTTTCCTCCGGTGGCTTACGCCGCCTGTCCTTGGCCATTTGCCGCCTCCCCTCTCTTCTCCCCCCACACCGCAGGATCCAGCCTGCACCGGGCCACCAGGTAGCTCCTCCGGCCTAGGAAGCCGGGGCGCATTTGCTTGCCCTTGGCGTGGTAGGGCTCCCCTTGGATCACCAGGCCCATGGCCCGGGCCAGGGCCAAAATCTCCCGGGGATCCTCTTTGCCGCCAGGGCGGCGGATGGCGAGGAAGAGGTCCTCGCCCACGGCCTTCAGAAAGATCTGTACCCCGTCCGATGGGCTCGTGGGCAGGGAAAGCCTGACCGGCCTACCCGGCTCCCCCAACGCCTCCTTCACCATGGCCCGCAGGATGTCCGAAACCGCCTGCAGGTTCACCCGATCCAGCCTCATGCCACCACCCCCACCTTGAAGGCCCGGAAGGGATTGACCAGGTCCCAGTACCCCTCCCGCCGGAGGAGGCCTTGGGCGTAGGCTCCTGGGCTACGGGCGAAGCTGTCTGCCTTGGCCTCCTGGGCCATGTAGACCACCCGGGCCAGGACCATGAAGGCCCCTTCCCCCCCGCCGAAGAGGACTGCCTTCAGGGCCGCCCAGACCACCCGGAGCCAGAAGCGCCAGCTTTTGGCATCCCCCAGGGCGGCGCTAATGGCCGTGGCCACGTCCTGGGCCCACCGCCGCCTGCCCTCGCGGCCCTTTGGGATGCTGGCCGCCCGAAGGAGGGCCCGCAGGTTCCGGGCAGTGTCGGGATATAAGGGAAGTAACGGGTTTTGTTTTTGAACCAGGGTGGCTAACGGCGCACCTACTACCCCTTGGAGGGTTACTCCCTGTCCTAGAAGAAGACCCTCTTTATATCCCGACATTGAGTCGGGGGCGCTCAGGATCCTTGCGGTTTTGCCCTTGGCCTTGTCTTCCTTCAGGTCCCGCCAAGGGAAGCGCAGGTAGGGGGCCAGGACCTTCAGGCCCCTATCGCGGAAGACGGGCCGCACCCGGACCCGCCATAGGGTGCCCCCTCGGACAGCGTGGGCCTTCTCGAGGGCCTCCCCGTCCGTGTACCAGGTTTCCCAAGCGATCCACATGCGGGCCGCCTGGCGGTAGCGCTCGTACCGGGGGTCGTGGAGCCAGCGCTCCACCGTGCGCTCGGACACCCCCAACATGGCCGCCAGCTCCCATTGGGCTAGGAAGACGTGGGCCTCCCGGCTCGGGTCCTGGCGGGCCCCGAGGCGGATGGCGTGGGCTACCAGGAGGCGGACCATGGGGGCCAGGGGACCCAGGAGCTTCCAGTGGCCCCAGCGGGCCAACTCTGCCTCGGCCTTGGCCAGGAGGTCCTGCCACTCAAAGCGGCGCACCTCCTTCCAGTCGGTTTCCGCCAGGGCGGGCCTGGAAGGCCCCTCTGAGGCCGGGGCAGGGGAGGGGGGGCTACTTGGGTACCCCTCTTCTTCCCGAGGGGCCTTATCGGCGGTTTTAGAGCCGCTATTCTCCGTGGAAGTATTGGGGGAGGCCTCCCTAGGCTGGCCCTCCTTGGCCTCCCGCTCCCGCTTGGCCCGCCAGGCGGAGAGGACCGCCTCGGCGAAGCGGGGGTTTTTGCTGGCCAGGGCCTCCACCTGGGCCCGGATGTCCTCGGGCAGGTCGGGGGGGAGGGTCATGAGGGCACCTCCACCTGGGTCATGCCCAGCAGGGCTTCCAGGGCCTCCCGTTCTGTGCGGCCCCTAACCGTCCAGAGGGTGCGTTGCTCGCGGTGCATGCCGTGGGCGATCCATCCGGGGCCGTCAGGGTCCTGGTACACCTGCAGGTTGGCGAACCGCAACCGGGCCATCTCCTTCAGCGCCTTGAGCTTTTGGCGCTTCATGCCCCCACCTCCCCCACCAAGTCCCGCAGGGCGTCCTCCCGGGTGTCCCCGAAGCCGTAGGCCACCACGTGACCCTCGTAAAAGGCCACGGCGATCCAGCCCACTTCCCCGTCCCTGGGGCCGATGTCGGGGTAGATGCGAACCTCGTACCCCAGGGCCTCCAAGCGGGCCAGGGACTCTTCCTCCTTGCCTTTGGCTGTAGACCGCACCCGCACGTGCTGGATGCCAGCCTGGCGTTCCAGGTCCTCAATGGTGTTCACCAGGCGGTAGACGTCCTGAAGCTGCGTCTGACCGGCATACGCTATTGCGCCCAGCCGGTCTAAGGCTATCTGCAATGCCCTTTCGTACCTCTGAAGCTCCTTCACCGCGCACCTCCCGCTCGCTTCTCCGGGCCTTCCTTCACCAACCGCTTCAAGTCCTTGCTGTCCCTCCACTCCACCACCTGCACCCGGCGCACTTCCGCATCGGAGCGCATGCGCTCAAGCCACTCCTCCACCCACTCCTCCCGGGTGGCCACCGTGCCCTTGCGGTTCAGGACCACGTGGGGCAGATGCCGAGGATCGGTAGGCACCGCCTTCGTGGCATCCCGCAGGATGTGGATGGGGATGCCGTAGCGCTCGGACACGTCCTTGAGCCGCAAAAGCCGCATGGCTACCACCCCTCCGGCACCCGAGCGAACATAAGGGCCAGGCCCAAGATGAGGCCCAAAAGGAGGCCTCCAAGGAGGTCCAGCCCCCAGCGCCAAAGCCAGGTGTCTTTTGGAGGCCAAGCCTGGTCTTCCCGGTTCACCTTCCACCTCCCACCGCCACCACCACCGCCAGGGCCACCGCCAGGAGCCCGGCCCCCAGGGCCATGAGGACCACCAGGAAGGGGCCGGGCTCCCCGTAGCGGGCCCGGACGTAATGGGCCAGCAAGGCGTAAAGGAAAATGGCCGCCAGAAGGTAGGCGGCCAGCAACTCAACCACGGTGCACCTCCTTGAGCGTGACGACAAAGAGCCGCACCGCGGACGAGAGACCGAAGAGCACTTCAGGCTTAGGCATGATTCTCCCCTTTTGATGACTGAGATATCAGTACCGATACATCGGTATCCAGACCCAAAAAAAGAGCAAGATCCTTCTCTAGCACCCTCCACTCTCGTCCAACCTTAACCGCCTTTAAGCGCCCAGAGCGGATTTCTCTCCTAACCCAAAGCACACTCTTCTTAAGCAGGGCTGCCACTTCTCGGCTAGTTAACAGCTTCATCTTGAGCGCCATTTTAGCCCGAAGCTCAAGGTTTAGTCAAGTATCGGTAGCGACTAACGGGTAACACTACAATGCGTGGCGGTCTATTTTAGTGATGTGGCAGTCAAGAGAGGAGCAGAAACCCTCCTTGAGAAGCCTAGTTGGGGTCAGGCAATCAAGGCGAGACGTCAAGCTTTAGGCCTGACTCAGGAAGATATTGAGGCAGCAACACAAGACGCCATCTCTCAAAAAACCGTGTCCGACTTGGAAGTTGGCAGAGTCCACCCGTTAAAACTTGGCGCAGAAAAGTTCTTGGCCCTTCTTAGCGCCCTTCGCTGGACCCCTGAAGAGTTTGCCCAGGCCACGGGCCTCGAGGTGCCCTTGGTCTACCGCCCCTCGGGGGAACCGCGGGAAGACGTGGTCTGGCTTACCGTGGTGGCCTCAGGGACCGCGGGCCGCCCTTGGCCCGAGGCCGGGGTCCTGCCCGTGCCCAAGGAGTTTGTCCGCCCGGGCTCCATGCTCATTCGCGTGGAAGGAGACAGCATGGACACCGGGGACGACGATGGGCTCAGGGACGGGGACCTGGTCCTGGTGGACCAAAACCTCCGGGACCTCCGCCCCGGGAAGGTCTTCGCCCTGGAAATCCTGGGGGACGGCATCACCATCAAGCGGGCCAGGAAGACTAAGAGGGGTTGGGTCTTCGTCTCCGACAACCCCGCGGGCCCCGTCCTGGAGCCAGACGAGGTGAACGTGCTGGGGGAGGTTTACCGCAAGATCAGCATCCGGGAGGTGAAGTAATGATCAAGCTTCGCTATAACGCTAGCGAAGTTAAGATCGACATGACATCTTCCTGGCTGATCTTGGATACGCCAGACACCCGTGTTGCACTTCATAAGGGTGCTATAGCCGGATTTACCCTCACTGTTGGTGTATATTGGAGCCTTTTCTTTTCTGGACTTTTGCTTCTAGTTGCAGCTTTGGGCGCTTGGCGTGTTTTGTTTGATGCCACGCTAGCGCTTATTGTGGGAGGTTTGGGTGTAGCGTCCATTTTTGCTTTTGTTTTTTACCGACCAGCTAGCCTGCGGATTTACCACACTGGCGGTGAAGCTCTTAGTCTAGAGGGTCCCGGGATTTACAAAAACCTCTACAGCTTGCTTGAAAAGCTCTTGCTGTGGAGGGGCCAATGAAGAAAAAGATTCTTCTCTTGTACATCAGCTTCCTTCTTGCCCTTGCAAACGCCCAATCCGGTTCCGCTGATGACCCCTTGTTTCAGGTGTACCTTGCGCGCCCGGTAGTTTCGGCCGCCTGCGTGAACGAACGGCTCCAAAAAGGGCTTGCCGAGGGGCTAAACACCTGTGTTTTGACCGTTCTTCCTCCAACCGGCGCCGTGGATGCTTACCAAGTAGAATACGAAGTTACGCTCAGCTACTGGTATACCCCTGGTAGCGAACCCTATTGGCAAGTGGTTGAGGGGATTGAAGGGCCCTGGCGCTATGTAGCCCCGATCCAATGCGGACAAAGAAGAGTGGAGGTGTTTAGGGTTCTAAGGCCTTTTCGCGAAGCCGCGATACCCGCTTTACAAAGGTGGTTTGACTACAACAAGGCCGCAAACTACATGGACGCAACGGCAGCTGCAGTTTATACTGGCGTGCCGGTTTCTATTCAGGAAACTTCTCAATCAGTCTTGTTCATACCTTTGCTGAATGCCCAAAGACAACATGCCCGACCCGGCGGAACGTTGCAACTAACCATTCGCGTGCGCGTATGCGGTGCTTATCACTGCACACCTAGTGTCCCGATTCGGTTTTAGGAGAAGGCCAGATGGTCAACGCCTACCTGCAATGGGATGCGCAGAAGCAGTGAGGAGGCCTCCATGCCTGATCCCAACCTTGACCAACCCCAGCCCCCGGTTCAACGCCAGGCAGACCTGTACCGCATAGCCCCCATCTTCGTTACCAGCCTTGCCGTGAACGTCTATGAGGGGCAAGTGGCCGTCATCACCTTCTTCTCGGGGATCCCCACAGACATCACAACCGGGCTGATCTCTGAAGTGGGGATGGGCTCCTTTGCCCTAACCAAAACGCAGGCCCGGCTTTTAGGGGAAACCCTCTTGCGGTTTGCGGGGGAGGAAGGCAATGAGGGCTAAAATGCTTGCCAGATTCGAACCCGAGCGACAAAGCCTTTTGACCAAAAGCTTCCGGGGTGAACTTCTGCTCAAACCTAAAGAGGCCAGGGCGAAGATCCTCACCAACGTACCCGTAGAAGTGAGGTACCCTTTAGAGATGATTAGCCTAGCCCCTAATCCGGAGGCTGCTCTCCAGGAAGGCATCAAGCTCACCCAACGCCTTCTTCGGGATCGGCTTTATGGCAGGGGCAAGGTTTTGGGTTGGCGGAAGAGCCTTGAAGGGGGGGACTACGCTATCTACGTAGAAGTGCCGCTCGACGTTTATCAAAATATTGACCTCACCTTAGAAATCGGAGCGGAGGTTCTTGCCCTGAGCGATCGGCTGGGCATCCCCTTCTTTGTCTATTTCGTACCCCCAAAGGATGTCGTCTAAGCGCGTGACTCCCCCGGAGCCCGGTTTCTTGCAGCACCGGGAGCAAGCTCTTCACAACGAAGCCCTTCTCAATGGATCATCTTTGCCTTCGGACTGGGAAGTGACGGTGCGCTTTTACGCTACCGCTCATTGGGTTAGGGCCTACCTGAAGAAGCACCTCAAAGTTTCTTCCATCTCAAGCCACGAAGAGGCCGATCGTCTGCTAGAACGAGCCAAGGTGCAAAGGGAACTACGCCAGCTTTTCAAGGAGCTTCGCTGGGCTAGCGAAGATGCTCGGTATTATTGCGTGCATCCCTCTTCGGCCCAGCTTTACCGCTGCCGACAAGCCCACAACCGCCTTAGGGGCTTCTTTGAACCAAAGATCACGCCATGAACCGCCGGGGTAGGGGAGAGGGCTCCATCTTCCGCCGCAAGGACGGGCGCTGGGCAGGCTTTGTCACCCTGGGCCGCCGCCCCGATGGCCGTCAGGTCAAACGATGGGTCTATGGACGCACCCGCCAGGAGGTGGCGGAAAAGCTGGCCCGCCTTCTCCCCCAGGCCTGGACAGGCACCATCCCGGACGCGGGCAAGCTGAAGCTGGGGGACTGGCTTCTCCACTGGATCGAGGAACGCACTACCCGCAAGGGCCTCCGGCCCACCACCGTGCGCAACTACCGGGTCTACTTGGGCCACCTGGACCCTATCCTCCACACCCCCCTTTCTCGCCTCACCGCCCTGCAGCTTCGCGCCCTGTTTCAGGGCTTGGCCCACCTTTCCCCTTCCCACCGGCGCCACATTCACCAGTTCCTGCGGGCTGCCCTCCGGGACGCGGTGCGGGCCGACCTTATCCCCACCAACCCCATGGATGCTGTAGACCCACCCGAAGGTGGGACCGTGCGCCCCGCCAAAGCGTGGAGCCCCGAGGAAGTGGCCCGCTTCCTGGAGGCCTCCAGGGATCACCGCCTCTTTCCCCTCTTTGCCCTCATGCTGGCCACCGGCCTGCGGATCGGGGAGGCCCTGGCCCTCCGCTGGGAAGACTGGGAAGGGGAACGCCTCTGGGTACGCTACACCCTCCGCCGGGATGGGACGCTGGGGCCTCCCAAGACGGCGAACTCCCACGGCTATCTCTACCTCGACCCCGATACCCAGGCCCTCCTGGCGGATTGGCAGACCCGCCTTGAAGAGGAGAAGGCCCAGGCTGGGGATGATTGGGAGGAACACGGCCTCATCTTCCCCTCCCGCCGGGGGACGCCCCTCCAGTACCGCAACGTGATGCGCACCTTTCACGATCTCCAGGCCAAAGCAGGGGTGAGCCCCCTCAACCTTCACGGCCTGCGGCACACGTACACCTCCCTGGCCCTCCGGGCCGGCCTCCCGCCGAAGGTGGTGGCCGCCCGCCTGCGGCATAAGGACGTGAAGCTCACCCTCCAGGTCTACCAGCAGCTTATGGACGAAGACCTCAAGGTGGCGGCCCTTCCCCTCGACACCTTGCTACACCTTCAGAACCGCAACAAACGGGATCGATCTGCCTCCAAAGCTGGGCGAAAAAAGGCCCTCCAGTAAGGGAGATTGGCCACGCTTGCCTTTGCTTGCCTCTCGACCTTTTAGTGCTGATAAGCGTGAGGTCGGTGGTTCAAGTCCACCATCGCCCACCACAAAGACCCCGGGCCCTAGGGCCCGGGGTTACGCTTTTCCACCCGGATCACCAGGGTGTCGGCGATGAGGTCGTGCCAGGCTTGGCGCTTGGGGTGGAAGAAGGCCCAGAGGTAGCCGAGGAGAAGGGGCAGGGTGGAAAGGGTCTTGCCCACCACCTCCCGCATGAAGGCGGTGAGCCAGTCCACCGGCTTTCCGTCCAGCCGCACCACCTTTATCCCCAAGAGCATCTTCCCTGGGGTGGCCCCATAAAGGGCGGTGAAGGCCACGTAGTAGGCCCAACCGGGAAGCCACTGGAAGAGGAGGTCCTGGGTCAGGGTGGTGGGGCCCAAGGGGTTTACCCCCGCTAGGGCCATGAGGAGGAGGGAAAGGGGTACGAGGATCAGGCTGTCCAGCAGGGAAGCCACAAGCCGCCGCCAGGGGCTCGCCACTACCATAGCCCACCTCCCAGATAGCGGTATTCCAGGCGAAAGCGGCTTTGCGAGAGGAGGCCAAGGAGCGCTTCCGCCTCGCTCAGGCCAAGGGGGTTTTCCTCGCCAATGAGCTCCTGGAGAAGACCCTTAGGCTTTTCATACCGCACGAGCCGGAAAGCGCTGAGGCCAGCGAGCTCCGCCGCCCTTTGGGCAGCGTTCTCCAGGTAGCCCTCCCAGTCCGCGAGGCCCAGGGCCACCGCTTGCTTGCCCGAGTAGATGCGGCCATCCGCCAGGGCCCGCACCCTTTCCAGGGGAAGGTTTCTTCCCTCGGCCACCCGTCTGAGGAAGAGTTCGTAGGCCTCCCCCATGTAGGCCTCGAGCACCCCCTTTTCCTCCGGCGTGAGGGGCCTGAGCCCGGAGGCCATGTCCTTTAAGGTGCCCTCTTTCAGGACCTCCACCCTAACCCCTAGTTTTTCCAGAAGACCGCTTACCTCAGGGATGACGGAGATGACCCCGATGGAGCCCGTGAGGGCGGTGGGCGGGGTGAAGATCTCCCGGGCAGCGGTGGCGGCGTAGTAGCCGCCGCTTGCCGCCACGCTGCCGAAGGCCGCTACCAAGGGTCTGGCTTCCGCCAGAGCCTTTAGGGCCCGGTGGATGGCCTCGGTTTCCGTGACCCCGCCCCCGGGGCTATCCACCAGGAGGACCACGGCCCGGACGGTTTCGTCTTCCCGGGCTTGGCGGACTTGGGAGAGGAAGTCCTCGAGGGCCTTACCCGTGGGGATGCTTCCCTTGAGCTCCAGGAGGAGGACCTTCTCCCCTTGGCCGTATAGGGGGACTTCCCGCCATGCCCTTTCCGCCCCTCGGGGGCTCAGGCGGCCTAGGCCCACCACCACCAGGGCCACGACTCCCAGGAAGAGGAAAAGCGCTATCCAGCGCTTCTTGTTCATGGTCTTAGTTAAACACACCCCTCATCGGAAGGCAACGGCAGGAGGGCTTGCCTTGCAAAGGTCAGGAGGACGGGTGTATATCTCTCTCCTGATGGGCA
>NZ_JAKTNS010000036.1:0-20092 GCF_022760915.1 Thermus thalpophilus
TCAGCACGTGCAGGGAGCCAAACCACTTGTGCAGGTTGTGGATGCGGATGATGGGCCTCATGGCGTCCTGAGCCTTTGCCATAGATATACCCCCAAGAGGAGAGCCCCGCCCAGGAGGTCGGTCTGTATACCGGGAGTCACCAGGCTCAGCGCCGCCAGCAACAGGACCAAGCGGGCGAGCCAGCCCATGGGTTTATGCAAAAAGCCAAGGGTGGCGGCAGCGAAGGCCACCATGCCCGCAAAGCCGCTGAGGGCCACCTCTAAGCCCTCGAGCCACCCGCTCACCCCAATCAACAGCAGCTTGGGGTTAAAGAAGAACATGTAGGCCAAAAATGCCGTGCGCATCTCGTAGATAAAGCCCTGGATCCCCGTTTTCCAGAAATCCGACTTGGCGATGGCGCTAGCCGCATAGGCCGCCAGCGCCACGGGAGGGGTGGAATCGGCCATGATGCCGAAGTAAAACACAAAGAGGTGCGCGGCCACCGGGGGCACCGCATAGCCCGCTTTCTCGGCCAGATTAAGCACCACGGGAACCACCAAGGAAGCCATGACGATGTAGTTGGCGGTGGTGGGAAGGCCCATGCCCAAAAGGAGGCTCGTGAGCTGGGCCAGAACGAGGACCAAGATGAGGTTCCCCCCGGAAAAGCGCTCCACGATGTCCGTGAGGCCGAAGCCAACGCCGGTCATGGTGACGATGCCCACAATCACTCCGGCGGTGGCCGTGGCCAGAGCGATACCTACCATGTTGCGGGCGGCGGCTTCCAGCCCCTCCACCACCAGCCAGACTCCCCGGACCAGACCAGCCCCTAGGCCCCGCCCTTGGCGAAAGGCCCAGTAGGCTTCCTGTAGCAGGATGAGGCCGATCAACAGACCCACCGTGTTCAGGGCCGCCCGCTCCGGGGTCAGGTGGGCTATGACGAGGGCGTAGATGAGATAACCTAGAGGGATTAGGTAGTGGAAGCCCGAGCGCAACACGGGGCCCACCGGAGGCAGCTCGTGGCGGGGTACTCCCTTTAGGCCCATGCGGAGGGCCTCGAGGTGGACCACCACAAACAAGGTGGCGTACGCCAAGATGGCGGGCAAAGCGGCCATCACGATGAGATCGCCATAGGGGATCTGCAGGAACTCAGCCATGATGAAGGCCGCCGCCCCCATAACCGGGGGCATCAGCTGGCCGTTGGAACCCGAGGCCACCTCTATGGCCCCCGCAGTCTCGGGGGGATACCCCACCCGTTTCATGAGGGGGATGGTGAGGCTCCCCACCGTCACCACGTTAGACACGGACGAACCGGACACCATGCCGTGAAGGGCGCTGGCCACCACCGCCGCTTTGGCAGGCCCTCCACGGTAGGTCCCTAGGAGGGCATAGGCCAGTTGGATGAGGAATCGGCCCGCCCCCGCTTTGTCCAGCAATGCGCCAAAGAGGACGAAGAGGAAGACGAAGGTGGCGGAAACCCCCAAAGGCACCCCCCAGATGCCCTCGGCGGTGGTGTAGAGCTGGCCCACAAGCTGGCTCCACTGGCTTCCGGCGTGGAGCTGGAGCCAGGAGGGCAGGCTAAAGGGAAGAAGCCCCTTGGGGCCCGTGAGGGCGTAGAGGACGAAGACCGAGGCGATGAGGGGCAGGGCGGGCCCCACCACCCGCCAGGCGGCGAGGAAGAGGACGAGGAGGGTGAGGGTGCCGAAGGCCACGTCCCTTTCGCTCGGGATGCCCCCCCGAAGCTGGGTGATGCCGTAGTAGTCCACCACCACGTACAAAGCCCCCACCACGCCCAGAAGGGCCAAGGCCCAGTCCAAAAGGGGAATGCGGTCCTTAGGCCCCCGCCTTCCCGGGTAGGCCAGGAAGGCCAAGGCCAAGGCGAAGGCCAGGTGGACCGCCCTGAGCCGAAAAGGATCCAGGGTGCCCACCTCCGTGGCCCAAAGCTGGAAGAGGCTCCAGGCCACCCCCAAACCCAAAAGGAGGAACCGCCCCGCCCCCTTAGGGCGCCTTCCCCCAAGCTCGCTTTCCTCCACCAAAAGGTTGGCGTCCGTCATCCTTCCTCCTTCACCGCCAGGGAAAAGGGGCCCCGGGCGGGGCCCCTGGCCAACGCTTTCCGCCTACTTCAAGACCCCCAGTTCCTTGTAGAAGCGCTCCGCCCCAGGGTGCAAGGGGATGGGAAGCCCCTTCACCGCCCTTTGCAGGCTAAAGAAGCGCTCCAGGTTGGGGTGGATCTTCTTGAAGGCCTCCTGGTTGCCGAAAACCGCCTTCATGAACTTGTACACGGCGTCGGGGGAAAGCTTTTCCGAGGCGATGAGCATGGCCTGGACCGCCACCGTGGGGGTGGTGACGTCCACGCCCTTGTAGGTGCCGCCGGGGATGTTAAAGCCCACGTAGAAGGGGTACTTTTTGGCGATGGCCTGCACCTTGCCCAAATCCACCGCCACCAGGGTGATGGGGGTGGTGAGGGCCAGCTGCTGGATGGCGCTCGCCCCCAGGCCCACGGTGTAGAAGAGGGCGTCCGCCCGCTTGTCCTGCATGAGCTGGATGCCCTGGGTGGCGCTCACCCGAATGGCCTGGCCCAGGTCCTCAAAGCGGAGGCCGTAGGCCTCGAGGATCTGCCTGGCGTTTTGCTCCGTGCCGGAGCCCACATCCCCCACCACCACCCGCTTGCCCTTGAGGTCGGCCACGGTGCGGATCCCGGCGTCGGCCCGGGCCACGATGTGGATCACCTCGGGGTAGAGGGCGGCCAGGGCCCGAATGCTCTTCACCGGCTTGCCCTCAAAGGCGGGGATGCAGCAGCCCTGGTAGGCGTAGTAGGCGATGTCGTTTTGGGCCAAGGCCATCTCAAACTCCCCGGCGGCGATGGCGTTGATGTTGGCCACACTCCCCCCGGTGGAGCGGGCGTTGGCCCTGATCCCCACGTTGGCATCGTTCACCAGCTTGGCCATGCCCGTGGCCACGGGGAAGTAGACGCCGGTGGTGGAACCAGACCCGATGGTGATGAACTCCTGGGCGAAGCCTAGCCCCAAGAGGGCGAACCCTGCAAGCAGATACCGTTTTAGCCGCATCTTTACACCTCCTTAACCGAAGGCAGTATACCGGGGGCCCCAAATGGGGACAACCCCTAGCGCCCCGGCACCTTCAAGCGCGTTTCTAAGCGGTTGGTAAAGGCGGTGAGCACCGTGGTGAGGAGGAGGTAAATGGCCGCCACCGCCAAGTAGACCTCCACCGGGCGGAAGGTGGCGGAGATGATCCGTTGCCCGGAAAGGGCGAGCTCGGTTAGGGCTATGGCGCTGGCCAAGGAGGAATCCTTAAGGAGGGCCACCACGTTATTCACCAAAGGAGGCACCACGATGCGCAGGGCCTGGGGCAGGACCACGAAGCGCATGGTGTCCGCCGGGGAGAGCCCTAAGGACCAGGCCGCCTCCCACTGCCCCTTGGGAATGGCCTGGATCCCCGCCCGCACCACCTCGGCGTTGTAGGCCCCCACGTTGAAGGAAAGGGCGATGAAGGCTGCCCAGTAAGGGGTCAGGGCCTGCTGGGCCTCGGGCCAGAGGGGCTGGAGCAAAAGGGGCAGGGCGTTATAGGCAAAGAGGATCTGCACCAAGAGGGGGGTACCCCGGGTTACCCAGATGTAAAAGGTGGCGGGAAGCCGCACCCAAGCCCGGGAGGAAAGCCGAAACATCCCGGCAAAGACGCCGATGATGAGGCCCGCAAGCCCCGAGATTAAGGTGAGCTTTAACGTGATCTCCGCCCCCAGGGCCATGGCCTGGCTGGCGGAGGCCGCCCGCTCCGGGCCGAAGCCCGTGAGGAGGAAGTAGCGCTCCAGGGCAAACCCCAACAGGGCGAAGAAGAGGAAGTAGCCCCCCAAGAGGAGGGCCAGCAGCAAGAGGAAGCGAAGCCAAAGGGGCATGGGCAGAAGAAAACCCCAAGGGCCAAGGGCCCTTGGGTCAAAAAAGGGCTACCGGCAGCGCACGTCCTCCCCAAACCACTTCTTGGAGATTTGGGCGTAGGTGCCGTCTTTCATCAGCTCGGCCAGGGCCCCGTTTAAGGCGTCCAGGACGCTCTTGTTGCCCTTGGCCACCGCCATGGCCACCTTTTCCTGGAAGACGAGCTCGCCCAGCTGGAGGGTGTTCTCCAGTTTGCGCTCCTTGATGGCCTCCTTGGCCACGAAGCGGTCGGTGATCCAGGCGTCCAAGCGGCCCGCCAGGAGGTCTTGCAGGGCATCCGGGTCCTTCTGGTAGGTGCGCACCTGCTTGATCTCGGGGATCTTCTGCGCCGCCTCCATATAGGTGGTGCCGATCTGCACGCCCACCACCTTGCCCTGGAGGTCCTTGGCCGTTTTGGGTCCCCCCTTCTTGCTCACGATCACCCCACCCGTGCAGTAGTGGGGGTTGGTGAAGTCCACCGCCTTGGCCCTTTCCTCGGTGATGCCGTGGGAGGCGATGACGAAGTCAAACCGGCCCTGGTTGAGCTGGATCAGGAGGCTATCAAAGGCCTGGGTGATCCAGACCGGCTTCAGGCCAAGCTTCTTGGCGATGGCGTTGCCCAGGTCAATCTCAAAGCCGGTGAGCTGGTTTTTCTCATCAAAGTAGTTGAAGGGGGGGAAAGCCCCCTCCGTCCCGATGCGGATCTCCCCGGAGCGCCTGATCTGGTCCATGCTCCGCACCTGGGCAAGCCCCAGGGAAAGCGCCAAAAGCCCTACCAAGACAAGCAGCTTTTTCATGTCATACCCCCTTGCGTACACCGCAAGATTATAACGCCCCTTTGCCCGGGGCAAGCCTAGGCCCAGCGCACCCACCCCACCCGGCCGGTGATGGGATGCCTTAGGGCAAGGCGCACCCCGTAGGCGTAGCTTCCGGGCCGAGGGGGGCGGTAGGCCAGGCTATAGCCATCCCCTTCTGGCTCCAGGGGCACCACCCCGAGGGCGCCATCCGCCCGGCGCACCACGAGCTCCACGGCCACAAAGGGCCGCAGGGCCTCGGGCACCTCCCCTTCCACCCAGGCCCGCACCCGCATGGGGGTGCCGTTTAGGGTGAGGTCCCCCGGCACCTCCACCTTGAGGCTTAAGGCAAAGAAGGCGGGGAGGGCTTCGTGAAAGGCCCTAAGAAGCTCCCCCTGGGCCCTAGCCCGCTCGGACCAAGCCTCTCCCGTCTGGTAGAGGGCCTCGTACTCCCCCACCATGCGGGCGGCGCTAAAGCGGGACCCCACGGTGCGCAGGCTCTCGTGGACCATGGAAAGCCAGCCGGAGGAGTAGCCCTCTGAGCCCACGGCGTAAAAGAGGGGGAGAACCTCGGACTCCAACACGTCGTACAGGGCCTGGGCGTCCGCCATGTCCTGGGCCTCCTCGCTCTCGTAGATGCGCTCATCCCCGATGGCGAAGCCGTTTTTGCCGTTGTAGGCCTCGGCCCACCAGCCGTCCAGCACGCTCAGGTTCAGGGCGCCGTTCAAAGCCGCTTTCATGCCGCTCGTTCCCGAAGCCTCCATGGGGCGGCGGGGGGTATTGAGCCAGACATCCGAGCCGTGGACCAAGACGCGGGCCAGGTACATATCGTAGTCCTCCAGGACCACCATGCGGTCCTCGAGGCCCAGTTCCCGAATCCGGGCCACCAGCTCCTGCAGGTAGGCCTTCCCCGGCTCGTCCTTGGGGTGAGCCTTGCCGGCAAAGACGAACTGGACCGGGTAGGGCCCCCGCACGATCTTAAGAAGCCTTTCAGGGTCCTTGAAGAGGAGGACCGCCCGCTTATAGGTGGCGAAGCGGCGGGCAAAGCCGATGGTGAGGGCCTCCGGGTCCAAGGCCCGCTCCGCCTCCCGCAGGCGGCTTGGGCTTTCCCCGTTGCGGCGGCGCTGCTCGTAAAGCCTGCGGCGCACCTCCCGCACCAAGTCGCCCCGGAGCTCTTGGTGGATGCGCCAAAACTCCTCCCCCAGGCCTTCCACCTTCCAGGTGGAGAGGTCTTCCGGGCGCTTGAGCCACTCGGGCCCGAAGACCTCGGCGTAGTGGCGGCGGAGGCGGGGATGGAGGAAGGTCCAGGTGTGGACGCCGTTGGTCACGTGGCCGATGGGGACCTCCTCGAGGAGAAGCCCAGGCCAAAGGTGGTGGAACATGCGCCGGGACACCTCCCCGTGAAGCCGGGACACGCCGTTGGCCTGGGCGCTGGTGGAAAGGGCCAGGTTGGACATGGAAAAGACCCTGCCCCAGGGCTTCTCCTCGAGGCCCAACGCCAGCACCGCCTCCCACCCCACGCCCAGGCCCTCAAAGAAGCCCCCCAGGTAGCGCTCCAAGAGGTCCAAGGGAAAGACATCGTGCCCCGCGGGCACGGGGGTGTGGGTGGTGAAGAGGGCCCCAGCCCGGGCCAGCTCCAAGGCCACGGGGAAGGAGTGCCCCTCCGCAAGAAGCTCCCGAAGCCGCTCCAAGCCCAAGAAGGCCGAGTGCCCCTCGTTCATGTGGAAGACCTGGGGGGCAAGGCCCAAGGCGCGCAGAAGCCGCACCCCCCCGATGCCCAAGACCATCTCCTGCAACAGGCGCATCTCCAAGCCCGGGGCGTAGAGCCGGGCGGTGATGGCCCGGTCCTCGGGGGCGTTTTCCGGCAGGTTGGCGGTGAGGAGGTAGACGGGCACCACCCCCACCTGGACCCGGTAGGCCCCCAAAAGAAGCCGCCGCCCGGGCAGGTCCAGCCCCACCCTTAGGGGCCGGCCCTCGGCGTCTTGGACGGGAAGAAGGGGAAGTTCTTCGGGGTGTAAGGGTTCATAGACCTCAAGCTGTGCCCCCTCCGGGGAAAGGCGCTGGTGGAAGTAGCCCTCGTGGTAGAAGATCCCGACCCCCACCAAAGCCAGCCCCAGGTCACTCGCCGCCTTCACGTGGTCCCCGGCCAAGACCCCAAGCCCCCCAGAGTAGATGGGCAAGGAGCTGTGGAAGCCGTACTCCGCGGAAAAGTAGGCCACCAAGGGCCCCCGCTTGGCCCCCCGTTCCTCCAAGTAGCGGCGCAAGGCCCCCACCACGGCTTCCACCCGGGCGGGGTAGCTGGTGGTGGCCAAGGCCTCGAGGCGGGCCGGGTCCACCTCCAAGAGGAGCTTCACCGGATTTCCCCGGAAGCGCTTCCAAAGCAAAGGATCAATCTCTTGAAAAAGCTCCGCCGCCTCAGGGTTCCAGCTCCACCAAAGGTTATAGGCCAGTTCCCTTAGGCCCTGCAAGGGCCCAGGTAGGAGGGGCATGGCGGTGATGTGGCCAAGGGTTTTCACGGGGGGAGATTATACCCAAAACCCCTAGCGCAGTCTGCGCCACAGCTCGGGGCTAAAAAGGAGGACCACGGGCAAAATCTCTATGCGCCCGGCCCACATCTGGAAAATCAGGACGAGCTTAGAAAAAGGGGAAAGCTCGGCGTACGAACCCATGGGCCCCACCGGGCCAAGACCAGGGCCGATGTTGCCGATGGCCTGGGCGCTGGCGGTGAAAGCCACCACGAAATCCCCTTCCAAAAGGGCCAAGGCCAAGGTCCCCAGGCCGAAGAGCACGGTATAGAGGAAGACAAAAACAGCAACCTGCCTGAGGGCCTCCTCCGACACCACCCGCTCCCCCAGGCGCAAGGGAAGGACCGCCTGGGGGTGCAGGGTGCGGGTAACCTCCCGCCGCAAAAGCCCGAAAAGGAGGAGCCACCGGACCACCTTAATGCCCCCCGCCCCCGAACCGGCGCTGCCCCCGATAAACATCAAGAAGACCAAAAGAGCCTGGGCCGGAACCGCCCACTGGGCGAAGTCCACGCTGGCGAAGCCGGTGGTGGTGAGGATGGAAACCACTTGGAAAAAGGCGTGGCGGAGGCTTGCCTCCAGCCCGTACATGTGGTGCGTGTAGAGGTAAAGGGTGAGAAGCGCCCCAAAAAGAAGGACGACGCCCAGATAGGCCCGAAACTCGGCATCGCGCCAAAGGGGCCTCACCTCCCGGCCAAACAGGAGGCGGTACTGGAGGAGGAAGTTCACCCCTGCCAAGAACATGAAGACTACCCCTGCCCACTGGGCCAAGGGGGCGTAGGCGGCGAAACTTTGCGGGTTGGGGCTGAGCCCCCCGGCTGGAATGGTGGTGAGGGCGTTGGACAGAGCCTCGTGAACGGGAACGCCCGCCCCCCAGTAAGCGAGGAAGGCCAGGATCGTGAGGAGCAAGTAGACCTTCAGCACCGCCAGGGCGGTATGCCGGAGCCTCGGGGTCAGGCGCTCCTTTTCCACCCCCGTGCTTTCGGCGAAGAAGGCCTGCCGCCCCGCCACCTGAAGCTGGGGAAAAATGACGAGGAAAAGCAGCACGATACCGATGCCCCCCATCCACTGGGTAAGGCTTCGCCACAGGAAGAGGCTTTGACCAAAGCGGCCGAAATCCGCCAAGACCGTGGCCCCAGTGGTGGTGAAGCCGGAAACCGACTCAAAAAGGGCATCCAGGTAGCCCATCCCCCCGGAAACCCAATAGGGCACCGCCCCCAAGACGGGCACCAGGATCCATAGGAGGGCCACGCTGGCGAAGACCTCGGCCCTCCGGGGCTGGGCCTGTGGGTGGCCTAGGGCCTGAAGCACCTTCCCGAAGCCCACGCCAAGGAGGGCCCCAAAGGCGAAGCCCCGGGCGTCCTCTTCCAGGAGGAGGGCCAGAAGGGCGAAGAGGAAGAGGATCACCCCCATCCCCTGGTAGGTAAGGCCAAGCAGGTAAAGGCTGGAGCGGAACCCCGGTCTAGCGCGCGATGCGGGCCACGGCCTCATCCGCCACCTCCCGGGCCGCCACCAAAAAGAGACGATCCCCGGGGAGGGCCAACAGGTCCTCCCGGTACAGCATCACCCGATGGTCCCGCTCCAGGGCCACGGGGGCCACCTGGGGCCCGGCCAAGGCCTTCAAAGCCCTGGGCTGGAAGTCCTCCGGAAGCTCCACCTCCAAAAGCTCTATGTTTTCGTCCATGGTGGAAACATGCTCCACGTTTTCCGGTCCCAGGAAGTCCAATACCGCCCGCACCGCCGCCTGTCGCGGCGTGAGGGGGAGGTCAATCCCCACCTGCTCAAAGAGCCTCCGGGTTTCCGAGCGGGAAACCCGGGTGATGACCTTACCTACCCCAAGCTGCTTGGCCAAGAGGGAAGCCAGGAGGTTCTTTTCGTCGTTATCCGTCACCGCCACCACGGCGTCCGCCTCCTGCATCCCCTCCGCCTCCAAAAGCTCCAGGTCCGTGCCGTCTCCCTGAATCACCAAGGCCCCGGGAAGTTCTTGGGAAAGCCACTCGCACCGCTCCCGGTTGGGTTCAATGATCACCACCTCTAGCCGCCTGCGCAAGAGCTCCTGGGCCACCATGAAGCCAACATTCCCTCCGCCCAGGATCATGACCCGCCGAACCCCCCGGCCCGTGGCGAAGCAGGCCTCGAGCTCGGGAAAAGCCTTTAAGGTGGTGACGAAAAGGAGTTTGTCCCCGGGCTCTAGCACCAGCTCGGGGAAATCGGGGTGGGCGAAGCTCAGGAAAGCCCCGTCCCGCACCACCCCCACCACCAACACCCCTTCGGGCCAGACCTCCTCCGCCAAGAGGCGGTGGGCATAAGGCCCCCCTTCCTTCACCCGGTACTCCACGAAGCGGAGCCTTCCCCCCGCCAGAACCTCCGTGTCCACCGCCCCGGGCACCAAGATCACCTCCACGATCTCCCGGGCCATGGCCCGCTGGGGCCAGAGCACCTTGTCAATGCGGGTGCCGAGGATTTCCGCCGTACGGGGATCGGCCAACACCTCCACGTACCCCCCCTTGCCCACGAAGCAAAGGGTTTCCTTGGCCCCAAGCCCCTTGGCCAGGAGGGAAGCGAGGAGGTTCACCTCGTCGGAGTCCGTGCTGGCGATGAAGAGGTCGGCCCGATCCACCCCCGCCTCCCGCAGGGTGTCGGGGTCCGTGGCCCCCCCCACCACCACCTTCACGTCCAGGTGGGCCAGGCGCTCCTTGGCCTGGGGGTTGCGGTCAACGACCACCACCTCGTGGGCCTTCTCCAGGGTGCGGGCGAGCTCCCCGCCCACCTCCCCACCCCCGGCGATGACGATGTACATACGCCTCCTATGCTAAACCTGGACCCCGTAAAGGTCGTAGGTGTCTGCGCGGGTTACCCGGGCCTGGATCCTCTCCCCCACCCGCACCGTGCCGTCCGTCTCCACGTACATCACCCCGTCGATGCCGGGGGAGTCTCGGTAGGTGCGGCCCACGGCGAGGCCTGGCTCGGGAAGCTCGTCCACCAGGACCTCCAACGTTTTTCCCACCAGGCGCTCGTTTTTCCGCAGGCTGACCCGGGCCTGGAGCTCCATGAGCCGCGCCTTCCTCTCCTCCTTCACCTCTTCGGGCACGTGGCCGTCCAGGGCGTTGGCCTCCGCCCCTTCCACCGGGGAGTAGGGGAAGACCCCCACCCGGTCCAGCTCCGCCTCCTCTAAAAAGTCCAAAAGGATCTGAAAATCCTCCTCCGTCTCCCCGGGGAAACCCACGATGAAGGTGGAGCGGAGGGCGAGTTCCGGCACCACCTCCCGCCAGGCCTTAAGGGTCTTGAGGTGGCTTTGGTACCCCCCGGGACGGCGCATGCGGCGCAGGATGCGCTCGGAGGCGTGTTGCAGGGGCACGTCCAAATAAGGGAGGACTTTCCCCTCGGCCATGAGGGGAAGGAGGTCTTTCACGTGGGGGTAAGGGTAGACGTAGTGGAGGCGGATCCAGGCCCCAAGCTCCGCCATGTGGGCGAGGAGGTCCTTAAGCTCCGCCCGCACCAGGCGGTCCCCCCAAAAGCTTGCCCGGTGGCCCAGGTCCACCCCGTAGGCGGAAAGGTCCTGGGCGATGAGGAGGAGTTCCTGGGTCCCCGTGGCCACCAGGCGTGCCGCCTCAGCCAAGACCTCGGCGGCGTCCCGGGAGCGAAGCCGCCCCCGGAGCTCGGGGATGATGCAGAAGCTACAGCGGTGGTCGCACCCCTCGGAAAGCTTCAGGTAGGCGTAGTGCTTGGGGGTGAGCTTCACCTGGGGCGGCACCAGGTCCAAGAAGGGGTCCCGGGAAGGGGGTAGGACCTGCGCCACCGCCGCCAAGACCCCCTCCACCTCCCCTGGCCCCGTGATCGCCACAACCTCCGGGTGGCGGCTTTGGATCACCTCGGGCCGTGCCCCCAAACACCCCGTGACGATGACCCGGCCGTTTTCCTTGAGGGCTTCCCCAATGGCCTCGAGGCTCTCCTCCACCGCCGGGGTGATAAAGCCGCAGGTGTTGACGATGACCAGGTCAGCCTCCTCGTAGGTGGGGCTCGTCTCGTAGCCTAAGGCTTTGAGCCGGGAGAGGATCTGCTCGGAGTCCACCAAAGCCTTGGGGCAACCCAGGCTCACAAAGCCGATCTTTGCCATAGCGCTCCTTGGGGCAGGGCCCCAACAAGGCCTAAGTATAGCCGGGACCCCAGGCCACGCCTAGGGGAAGCTCCGGGTAAGGGGCTTGCCCGGTTCCCCCATGAGCCCCAAGTCCTTCCCGTCCAGGATGACCCGCACCCCCCCGGGGTTCCCGGCCCGCACCTCCACGGGAAGGTCAAAGCGAAGCTCGCTCCCCACCTCGGGAATGCCCTCGTAAAGCCGCTTCTCCCCCTGGGTCACCCTAAGCCAGCTCCGCCCCTCCAGCCGCAGGACCAGTTTTCCCTCCCCTGGCGAGGGGGAAGCCCCTTCGGGAGGGGGATTTTCCGTGGGGGTGAGCCGCACGTTCAGCGAAAGGTCTTTGTTCAAAACGATTTCCTCCTCCCAAGGGGCGTGGCCCGGAAGCTCCACCTTTAACACCCGCCTCCCCCCCTCCAACGGGGGGGTGGCCAAGGGGGTCTGGCCCAGGTAAAACCCGTCCAGGTACACCCGGGCCCCCGGGGGCTCGCTCACCACCCGCAGGGTGTAGCGGGCGGGGGCGGGCGGGGGCGGCGCCTCGGGGAGGACCACCACCTGCTTGGGCTCAGGCCGGAGGAGCAAGTAGGCCCCATAGCCCAGGAGCAGGGCGAGGAATAGGGCCAGCCAAAGCCCCAAGGGCCGCCGGGCCCGCCCCTTCGGCGGGGGCGGGAGGGTTTTGGGGGAAGGCGCGGGGTAGAGGGCCAGGAGGGGCTCGGGGTCCAAGCCCAAAAGGAGGGCGTAGCGCCTCAGGTACCCCCGGGCCAAGGCCGGCTCGGGCAACGCCTCAAAGCGGCAGGCCTCGAGGGCCTCCAGGACCCGCACCTTCAAGGAAAGCCGCTCCGCCGCTTCCTTAAGGCTTAGGCCCTTCTCCTCCCGCGCCCGCCTAAGCCTTTCCCCGAGCTCGCACACAAGGCTATTCTAGCGCCGCAAGCGCCCGGGCCACCTGGGCCGCCAACCGGGCGTTTTCCAGGAGGAGGCGCCGGTTCACCCGATCCGTCTCCCCTTGGGAAAGCTCGGAAAGCCGCCGGAGGAGGTAGGGGGTAAGGGCCTTGCCGAAAACGCCCTCCCTTGCCGCTTGGTGGCTCGCCTCCTCCACCCACGCCGCCACCTTCTCGTAAGGGATGCCCTCGGAGACCGGGTTCACCAGAAGCACCGCCCCTAGGCCAAGCTCCTTGGCCCTCCGGTAAACCTGGGCCGCTTCCCGGGGGCTTTCCACCCGGGCGGGCACGGGATAGGGGGAGGCGGGAGAGAAGAAAGCGGGAAGGCGGTCCGTGCGGTAGCCCACCACGCTCACCCCCAGGGTCTCCAGCCTTTCCAAGGTGGCCCGAAGGTCCAGGATGGCCTTGGGCCCCGCGGCCACCACCAGGATGGGGGTGCGGGCCAGGGCCAAAAGGTCGGCGCTCTCATCATGGGGCTCGGGGTGCACCCCACCGATGCCCCCGGTGGCGAAGACCTGGATCCCGTGGCGGTGGGCCAGGTGGACCGTGGCCGCCACCGTGGTGCCGGCGCTTTTCCCTTGGGCCAAGAGGGCCGCCAGGTTCCAAAGGCTCGCCTTCTCCGCCCCGCCCTTTGCCAAAAGTTCCATCTCCTCCCGCTTCAAGCCCACCCGCACCTCACCCCGAAAGAGGGCGATGGTGCGGGGGCTCGCCCCCTCCTCCCGCACCGCCTCCTCCAGCTCCAGGGCCACCTTTAGGTTCAGGGGATAGGGCAGGCCGTGGGTGAGGAGGGCGGATTCCAAGGCCACCAGAGCTTCCCGCATGGGGCCACTATACCTCGGGCCAGACCAAGACCTCCTCTCCCACCTTGAGCCCGTGGAAGAGGAGGAGCTCGGGGGAAAGCCTGAGCTCCACCCCAAGCCCTTCCGCCCCTTCCACGGGCAAGAGGACCTCCCTTGCCCCCTTGACCCGCACCTGGGCGAAGGGGCCGTAGTGGACCCGCCAGGCTTTGAGGAGCAGGGCCTCCACCTGGGCCCCCCGCTTCCCCAAGGCCACCCGGAGCTTGGCGGTGCGGGGCACCCGGGGGGCCACCTCCACCAGCCTGAGCCGGGCCAGGTGCCCCAAGCGCTTCAGCACCTCCTCCAGGGGCCACCTCCCCACCAGGTCCAAGGGGCTTTTCCCCCGGCCTAGGTCCTGAAGGAGGGCGAGCTCCACCGGGTCCAGGGTGGCCCCCACCGCCTCCAGGCGAGCCGAGGGACGCACCAGGTCAAAGGGGCCCACCTCCACCCGTTCGTCCAGGGAACGGATGGCCTCGAGGAGGTACGCCTCCAAGGGGCCGGCAAGGGTGGTGAGGGGGGCCTTGGCGCCCAGGTGGAAGCGGAAACGCCCCTCCTTCAGGGCCAGGACCTCCAAAAGGGCCTCCCGGCCCGCCTTGCCCGCGAAGGCGGCGTGCACGGGGCGGCCCCGCTCCAGGTAAACCTCCCCCGCTCCGCCCGGCCCCTCCACCAGGAAGACGCCCGTCTTGCCCCCCTGGGCCAAAAGTTGCAGGAGGTCAATGGGGCCTAAGAGGCGGAAATCGCCTTCCATAGCGCCCCCAGATAACCTTTGCCGAAGAAGTGCACGTGGGCGAGGAGGTAGTACACCTGGTACCGGGGAAGGGCCCGCTCCACCTCCTCGGGCAGCGGGTAAAGGGCCTGGTAGGCCTGCCAAAAAGCGGTGGGAAATCCGCCGAAAAGCCGCATCATGGCCAGGTCCACGCCCCTTTCCCCCACGAAGAAGGAAGGGTCCAAAAGGGCCGGCCCCCCTTGGGCGAAGTGGACGTTGCCGTGCCAAAGGTCCCCGTGGAGGGGGGCGGGGCCCTCTGTGGGCAAAGGCTCTCTGAAAAGCGCCTCCACCTTGGGCCCAAGCCCCTCCAGGCGGTCCCAGGTGGCCTGGAGCAAGGGCTCCACGCAACGGAGGTAGAAGAACTCCGTCCAGTCCCCTCCCCGCCTCCCCGGCAGGGGGAAGGTGCCGAGGAAGCCCGGCTCGGCCCCGTACGCCTCCTCCCGCTTTCGGTGGAGGCGGGCCAACATGGCGGCAAGCCCCTCCCAGTCCTCCGGGCCCGGGAAGAGGTACTCCAGCACAAGCCCTTCCTCGGCCACGTGGAACACCCGTGGCACCCTGACCCCCCTTTTTCCGAGCTCCCTAAGCCCCCGCGCCTCCGCGGCGAAGAGGCCCGGCGGGGGGTTTTCCGCCAGCTTCACCGCGTAGGGCCCCACCCGCCACACCCGGGCCATATCCCCCCCGTGGAGGGGAAGGGGGGTACCCTCCACCTCAAGCCCCGCCCGCCGGAGGAGGGTTTTGGGGTCCATGGACCTCCAGGAAGGCCTTGCAGGCGGCCTCCACCGTCCAGTAGGCCTCGAGGCAGTCCTGGTAGTCGCCGTAGTAGGGGTCCTTCACCTCTCCCCCGCCCAGGTAGTCCAAAAGGAGCCGCGCCTTGCCCCGGGCCTCGGGGAAGCGCCTCAGGACCTCCTCCAGGTTCTTGCGGTCCATGACCAGGATGTGGTCGTAGTATAGGGCGTCCTCCCGGGTCATGGCCCGGGCCACGTGGGGGAAGTAGGCCCCCTCCGCCTCCAAGACCCGCCGGGCCCGGGGGTCCATGGGCTCCCCCGCGTGCCAGGCCCCGGTGCCCGCGGAGTCCACCTCAAAGTGGGCCTCGAGTCCCCGCTCCCTTAGGAGCTTGCGGAAGGCCCCCTCCGCCAAGGGACTCCGGCAGATGTTGCCCAAGCAGACAAAGAGCACGCGCACGGGACGCTCCACGCCTCCCATCATAGGACGCCTAGTAGGGCACCTCCGCCCCCACCTCCGTGCCCTTCCCTGGGGCCGAGGCCACCCAAAAACGCCCCCCCCTGGCCTCCACCCGCTCCCGCATTTGGGTCAGGCCAAAGCCGCCCAGGCCCTGGGCCTCAGGGTTTTGAAAGCCTTGGCCGTTGTCCCGCACCACAAGCCTCGCCCCCCGTTCCCCCAAAGGCTCCAAGACCACCTCCACCCGGGTGGGCTTGGCGTGCTTGGCGGCGTTGGTGAGGGCCTCCTGCAGGACGCGGAAGAGGACGAGCTCACTGGCCTGGGATAGCCCCACCGCCTCGGGCAAGGAGAGGTGGACCCTAAACCCCGCCTGCTCGGCGAAGGCCTGGGCGTAGCGCCGCACGGACTCCAGGAAGCCGTAGCGCTCCAGGTCAATGGGCCTTAGGGCGAAGATGCTCCGGCGCACCTCCCGGATCTGGCTCCTTAAGGTGTCCTTCACCTCGGCCAAAGCCCTTAGCGCCGCCTCCCGGTCCTTGTCCAAAAGCCTTTCCGCCAGATCCAGCTTCAAGGCCATGAAGGCCAGGCTTTGCGCCAGGCCGTCGTGGATCTCCCGGGCGATGCGGGTGCGCTCCTCGTTGATGGCGAGCTCCTCCGCCCTCAGGTAGGCTTGGGCGTTCCGCACCGCCAAGGCCACCTGGGAAGCCAGGAAGGAAAGGAAGGGGATGCGCCGGGAAAGGTCTTCCCCTTTTAGGACCAAGACCCCCACCGTCCCCCGGGCCTTCAGGGGCAGGGCCAGGGTCTTGGGGGCCACGAAGACGGGGCCCTCCAAGGCCCCCTTCCACGGGCCCTCGGGAAGGTAGGGGTGGGCGGGGAGGGACAGGTTCCGCACCACCCGGGGCACCAAGAACCCCTCCTCGTCCAAAAGGAGCACCCCGCCCCCCTCCGCCCCCGCCCAGTCCCGAATGCGCTCCAGGAGGTTTTCCAGAAGGCGGTCCAGGTTGGCCTCGGCCTTTAGGGCCTGGTCCACCTCAAAGAGGGTGAGGAGGTCGCGGCTTCGCGCCACCACGGACTGCAAAGCCCCCCCCACCTCGTGGGCGAGCACCTCCAGGAAGGCCCGTTCCGGGGCGGGGGGGCAGGCCTCCAGGTACCCCCTTAGCCCGGGAAGCTCCACCCTCACCCCCCCGCACTCCTCCCCCGCCCGCACCCCCTCCGCCTCGAGGGCCACCGGGTAGCCCAAGGTTTCCCGCAAGGCCAGGGCCACGCGGTGCACCGCCTCCTCCAGGTTCTCGCTTTCCAGGGCCTCGCGGAAGACCCGCCCCGCCGCCAGAAGCCTGCGGTTGGCCTCCTCCAGGGCCCTTTCCGCCCGCACCTTCTCCAAAACCTCCTGGGCGATCCACTCCAACACGGCGTAGGTGACCAAGGGCCCCACCAGGCCGTAAAACCCCAGGCGAAGCCAGAGCAAGGCGTCCACGTGGCGGTAGGGCAAGAGCGCCACCTCAAAGGCCACCACCACCAAGGCGATGAGGGGCGGCAAAAGGCGCTGCGCCAGGCGGACCAAGCGGTAAAGGCTTTGGCTAGCCATCCTTCTTCCCCTGCGCGTAACGGCTTTGGTGGAGGAGCCCCCGCAGGAGCTGCACCTCTCCCGGGGCAAGCCTTGCCTTGTGCAGGATGCGGCGCAGGCGGCGCATGGCGTAGGGGTGGCGGTGGGCGTCGGTGAAGCCGATTTCCAGCACGTACCGCCCCAAGTCGGCGAAAAGGGCTTCCAAGGCCTCCACCGGGGCCAGCTCCTCCCTGGCCTCGAGGCCACCCAGGGCCGCCTTGAAAAGCTCGTAGGCGAAGACCACCACCGCCTGGGCCAGGTTCAAGGAGGGTTGCTCCGGGGCGGTGGGAATGGTGCCAATGAGGTGGGCTAAGTCTAGCTCCTCGTTGGTGAGGCCGAAGGTCTCCCGGCCGAAGACCAAGGCCACCTCCCCCGCCACGGCGAGGGCGTGGCGGGGCACCTCCCAAGCCGGGACCACGGGGGCGGGGTAAAGCTCCCGGGGGCGGCCCGTGGTGGCCACCACGAACTGGGTCCCCGCCAAGGCCTCGGGCAAGGTGGGGACCACCACCGCCCGGTCCAGGACGTCCTCCGCGTGCACCGCCAGCCAGTAGGCCTCCCGGGCCCAAGGCGGCCCCACCCGGGGGTGAGGGTTGACCACGTAAAGCCGGGAGAGCCCGAAGTTGCGCATGGCCCGGGCCACCGCCCCCACGTTCATGGGCTCCTGGGGCTCCACCAAGACGATGCGCACATG
Source organism: Thermus thalpophilus (assembly GCF_022760915.1). Taxonomy (NCBI): domain Bacteria; kingdom Thermotogati; phylum Deinococcota; class Deinococci; order Thermales; family Thermaceae; genus Thermus; species Thermus thalpophilus. The sequence continues at coordinate 17,365 of NZ_JAKTNS010000036.1, forward strand.
GCTCAGGTCAGGGCGATGTTCCATGGGGTTCCTCCACGGGTGCTTCTGGGGAAGCTTCTGGGGCCGCCTGGCCCGTGGCCTCGGGCGAAGCGGGGGGTGCCGGTTCCGCCGGGGGAAGGGGGACCTTGCCCTGGGGGAACCACATGGCCACGCCCGCTTGCGAGGGCATTCCCGAAACCAGGTCCACCTGGGCCTGCACAAGCCCAGGAGGCGGGGGAAAGTCACCCCCCGGGCGGCCCCTTAGGGCCTCCGCCACGAAGGCCCGCCAGATGGGGGGGTTCACCACGGAGCTGGAAGGCTCCCGCCCCCCCATGCGCAAGGGCTTGTTGTCGTCCCGCCCCACCCAGACCACGGCGGAAAGCCCCCGGGTCACTCCGGCGAACCAGAGGTCCCTCGCCTCGTTGGTGGTTCCCGTCTTCCCCCCCACCACCCGCCCGGGGATGCGGGCCCCCTTGGCCAGGCCCTTCTCCCCCAGGTCGTAGACGTAGCCCTTTAGCAGGTCCCACCCTTGGTAGGCCACCTGGGGGCTAAAGAGGGGGCGCCGCTCCGGGGAGGCTTGGTAGAGCACCCTTCCCTCGGCGTCCTCCACCCGCAGAACATAAAGGGGGGCCACCCGGTACCCCCCGTTCACAAAGGAGGCGTAGGCGGCGGCCAGGTCCACGGGGGTGATGGAGGCCCCGCCGATGGCGATGGCCAAGGTGGGGTAGCGCACGGCGAAGCCCGCCTGGGAAAGCTTTTGCGCCACCTTCTCCACCCCGATGGCGTTGGCGGTGTAAATGGCGGGAAGGTTCAAGGAAAGGTCCAAGGCATAGCGCACGCTGATCTCCCGGTTGAGGAAGGTCCCGGAGAAGTTCTTGGGCCGCCACACCCCCCCAGGCTGGCTGGGATCGGGGAACTCCAGGGGGCGGTCGGGGACCAGGCTGGCCTGGGTGAAGCCCTCCTCAAAGGCGGTGGCGTAGACGAAGGGCTTCACGGCGCTCCCCGGGTTCCTGAGGGCCCGGGTGGCCCGGTTGTACTCGTCCCCTTCCCGCCGGATGCCCCCCACCAGGGCCAAGACCTCCCCCGTTTCCGGGTCCAAGCCCACGATGGCGAGCTCCGCCCCCTCGGGCAGGCGGGCTCCCCGGGCCGCCCGTTCCGCCGCCCGTTGCATGGCGGGGTCCAAGGTGGTGTAAACCTTAAGTCCGCCTTCTCCGTAGATTTTGTCCTTTCCGAAGCGGGCCTCGAGGAAGCGCCGCACCTCCATGACGAAGTGGGGGGCCATGCGGAAGTCCAGCTGGCGCAACAGCCGGGCCTCGGGGTCCACCAGCCGGGCCTCCAGAAGGTTCCCCTTCCCGTCGTAGCGGGCCTGCCACCCCTTGGGCACCAGGGGCTCCCGCCAGGTGGCCTCGGCCACCTCAGGGCTCACCCACCCCTCCGCCACCATCTGGTCCAATAGGAGGCGCATCCGCTCCCGCACCCCTTTTAGATCCTGGTAGCGGGCGTTGGGGGCGGGGATGAGGGAGGCCAGGTAAAGCCCCTCCGCCAAGGTCAAGGCGGCCGGGTCCTTGCCGAAGTAAGCCTCCGCCGCCCCCTTGATCCCCACGGCGTTGCCGCCCCAGGGAACCACGTTCAGGTACATTTCCAGGATCTCTTCCTTGGTGTAGCGCCGCTCCAACTCCAAGGCCAAGGCCCATTCCTTGAACTTCCGCTCCAGGGAACGGGCCTGGGCCAGCTCCTTGAGGAGGGTGTTCTTGATCACCTGGGTGGTGATGGTGCTCCCCCCCTGCAAATCCCCCCGGGCGATGGCATAAAGCGCTCCCAGAAGCCGCAGGAAGTCCACCCCGTAGTGCTGGAAAAAGCGGCGGTCCTCGGAGAAGACGATGGCCGCCACCGCCGCCGGGGACACATCCTTCAGCCGCACCAGGCTCCGGTGGATGGCCCGCCCTTCCTCCACGCTGGCGATCTGGGCCAAGGGGGTGCCGTCCCGGGCGTAAAGGACCGAAGTGGCGGTGAGGCGCAGGCGCTCAAACTGGGATAGATCCGGGAGGTCCCGAGTGTAGGCGTAGGCCAGGTAACCCAAGGCGAGCCCCGCCCCAGCCACTAGGCCAGCCAGGAGGAGGAGAAGAAAGCGGAAGACCCGCACGCCCACCAGTTTACCCAAGGGACCTCAGAGGGGCATCCCCAAAAAGCGGGCCAGCTTCTCCCGGTTTAGGGGCTTGGTGATGGGCAAAACCCGGACCACTTCCGCCGTGGTGCGCAACTTCTCCGAGGGAGAGATGAGCACCGCCAGGGGCACCTCCTTGAGCCGCTTCACGTGGCGGATCCGTACCGCGGCGGCAAAGGGGTCCACGTCCAGGTCCTCGTCCAGCAGGATCGCCCGCGGGGTGTGGTCCAGAAGCCAGAACAGGCCTTCCTTGGCGGAGTCAAAGTAGCGGACCGGGATACCGGTTTCCGCCAATACCAGCTCCACGTAAGCCCGCAGCGCCTCGTTGCGGCTTAATAGAAGAAGCCCCGGATACTCCGCCGCCACGGGGCCAGTCTACTTAGGGTTGCGAAAATGCTATGAAAAAAATCTGGCTGGGGCGCGTGGACTCGAACCACGACCGGCGGATCCAAAGTCCGCTGTCCTGCCATTAGACGACGCCCCAGCGTCCAAGGGGATTGTAGGGCAAAAGGCGCTTCCCGTCAAATCCCTGTAGTCGGTCAACACATTTGAGACTCTGTGGGGACCGCCTCCCCCCGTATTTTA
>NZ_JAKTNS010000037.1:0-19300 GCF_022760915.1 Thermus thalpophilus
GAGCGGTATGCCCCCCGTACACAGACTCTTACACATAACTCTTGACACGACCTGGGGGTGCCGGCCCTAGCGGCGGTCAAGCGCTTTGAGCTTACGGCGCAAAGCAGCGTCTTCCCCGTGGACGAGGGGGTTTACGTAAAGGGGTTCTCCTTTGACGGCACGAGCCCGGGGCCCATGCTGGTGGTGGAGGAAGGCGACACGGTGGAGATCGTTCTGAGGAACGCGGATAGCGTAACCCACGGACTATCTATCCACGCGGCCAACACCCAGACGTCCAAGTTCCTGGGCAACGTCCAGCCGGGGGAGGAGCGGGTCTTCCGTTTCACCGCCGACTTCCCGGGCGTCTTCATGTACCACTGCGCCCCCGGGGGGCATGGGATTATGGCCCATACCATGGGCGGACAGCACGGCATGATCGTGGTGGAGCCGAAAAAGAAGTACCGCCTCGAGGCTGAGCTTAAGCGCCCGCCCGACCTCAAGCTCTACATCGTCCAGAGCGAGTGGTACGCTTCGGGGAGGGACTTCTTTGATGGCAAAGCCACCTACGTGGTCTTCAACGGATACAACTTCCGTTACGTCAATGAGCCCATTCCCGTGCGGCCGGGCGACTACGTGCGCATCTACTTCCTTAACGCCGGTCCCAGCCTCACCAGCACCTTCCACGTGGTGGGGGGCATTTGGGAGTACATCTACTACCAGGGAAACCCGGACAACGTCATGAAAGGCAGCCAGACCGTGTTGGCAGGCCCTTCGGACTCCTGGGTTATTGAGTGGCGGGTGCCCCCGGTGGAAGGGGACTACGCCCTGGTAACCCACGTGTTCAATACCGCCATTAAGGGAGCCTTGGGGGTACTTCGGGCCAAGAAGGACGCTCCTCGGATAGGTGAGGTACGGGCGGAAGGACCCAAGGCTCTCACCGCCATCCCTGCGGACGCTAAGCGAGTGCTGGACCCCTATGGCCTGGGAACGCCTGACCACGAGCACACGGTGCGCGTGCCCCTGGACCCCGCCTTGGCCCAGCCCGTGGCGGTGGGCGCCAAGGCCCTGGAGCCCTTGCCTGTCCGGGTGCAGATGGTGGGCAACTCCTTCTATCCCAAGATCCTGGAAATCCCTGTGGGTACCACGGTGGAGTTCGTCAACGAGGACGTCTTTGACCTCTTGGAGGGGGAACGCACGGGACGGCACGACGCCGTGGTGATCAACGTTCAAGGGCCCGAGCCCTTTGTTACCCCCAAGCTGGGTCATGGGGAGCGGTACCGCATCACCTTCACCCAGCCCGGGGAGTACACCTACATCTGCAGCATCCACCCCTACATGAAGGGCGTGATTCGGGTGTACGCCCCCAACGAGCAAATAGCCCACTCTCCCACGCACTAAAGCTCAGGTAAGGTCCCCGGAGGGCCCCTCCGGGGACCTATGCTTGCTGCAAGACTCGCCCCCAGCAAACGGCGTGAAGTGAGGATGGGCATAGGGACATTTGACTTAGGACATCCGTACTAGTCGGACATTGCTATCCTAGTTTGCGGGGGTGTCCAACATGAAAAGGGCACTGGGTTTTTGGGGTGCGGTATTGGTGGCGGCTTTGGCCCTGGGTCAGGCTCCAGGAGCCTTGGGTCCGGCGGAGCGGGAGCGGGCTTCCCAAATCTATTTTGACCGCTGCGCCGGCTGCCATGGTGTATTGCGCAAGGGGGCCACAGGGCCTTCCCTGGAGCCTAAGAAGATGGCCGAGCGGGGGATAGAGTACCTAAAGGCGGTGATCTTCGGAGGGCTTCCTGGGGGAATGCCCGATTGGGGACGCCAGGGCATTTTGAGCGACAAGGAGACCGAGCTCATGGCTCGGTTTCTTCTGGAGGAGCCCCCAGCCCCTCCGATTCCGAGCTTTGAGGAGATCAAGAAGACCTGGAAGGTTTATGTTCCCCCAGAGAAGCGGCCTGCCAAGCCCCTGCACAACCGCAACTGGCAGAACTTCTTCGGCCAGGTGCTTAGGGATACAGGCCAGGTGGCGATCCTGGATGGGGACAAGAAGGAACTGGTGACCATTGTGCCCACGGGGTTCGCCACCCACATCCTGCGCTCCTCCGCCACCGGGCGGTACTTCATGGCCATCGGCCGCGATGGCAAGGCAAGCCTCATTGACCTCTGGATGAACCCACCCCAGGTGGTGGCGGAGTCCAAGCCGTGCGTGGACGCCCGCTCCATTGAGTCCAGCAAGTTCAAGGGCTATGAGGACAAGTACGCCGTGGTGGGGTGCTACTGGCCGCCCACCATGGTGGTTTTGGATGGGTTGACCCTGGAGCCTCTGAAGATGGTCTCCACCATGTCCTACGCCAAGGGGGCGGGGGAGTTTGTCCAGGAAGCCCGGGTGGCGGCCATCGTGGCCAGCCAATACAACCCTGAGTGGATCGTCAACCTGAAGGAGTCTGGCCAGACCTGGTTGGTGGACTACTCCCAGCTCCATAAGCCAGGCCGTCCTCTGCCCATCACCATGATTGACACCGAGCGTTTCCTTCACGATGGTGGTTGGGCCCTGAAGCGCTACTTCATCGTGGCCGCCAACGCCGTGAACAAGCTCATCGTGATTGACACCAAGACCCGGGAGTTTGTGGCGGAGGTGGAGGCGGGGGTGAGACCCCACCCGGGCCGGGGTTCCAACTGGACCCATCCCACCTTCGGGCCCGTGTGGGCCACGGGCAACATCGGCAGTCCCGAGGTGACGGTGGTGGGGGTGGATCCGGAGAAACACCCCCAGTATGCCTGGAAGGTGGTGAAGCGGATCCAGCTTCCTTACACGGGTACCCTCTTCATCAAGACCCATCCCAATAGCCCTTGGGTGATCGTGGACTTTCCCATGAGCCCAAGCCCCCAGGCTGCGGCCAGCCTATGCGCGATAGATAAGCGCAAGCTGGAGGTCACGAAGTGCTGGGAGGTGCCTGGGGCCCAGGAGCACAAGGCCCGCATGGTGCACCCGGAGTTCAATAAGGGAGGCACGGAGATCTGGGTTTCCGCCTGGGGGGCGAAGGACACGCCCACCTTCATCGTGGTCTACGATGCCTTGACCCTGAAGGAGAAGGCCCGGATCACCGGGGACTGGGTCCGCACCCCTACGGGCAAGTTCAACGTATACAACACCGCCTACGACATCTACTAGCGGGGTTGGGGGAGGGGCTTTCCCTCCCCCTTGACCCGGATCATGGACGTTGAGGACCCTTTTGCAAAGGCTAGAAGCATGGAACGCCCCGATTTTGCTCAATACCCTTACCTCGTCGCCTGGGAGGTGACGAACGCCTGCATGCTGGCTTGCCGGCACTGCCGGGCCTCGGCCCAGCCTCACCCGTTGCCGGGGGAGCTTTCCACGGAAGAAGGGCTGCGGCTGATAGAGGAGGTCGCCACTTACCGACCCAAACCCCTTTTGCTCCTCACGGGGGGTGATCCGTTGGCCCGGCCTGACCTCTTCTCCCTCATCGCTAGGGCCCGAGAGCTCGGGCTCAAGGTGGGCTTGACCCCCGCCGCCACCCCCCTGCTTACCCAGGAGATGGTTTTCCGGCTTCGGGAGGTGGGGGTTACCCGGCTGGCCCTTTCCCTGGACGGGGCGAGCCCGGAAAGCCACGATGCCTTCCGGGGGGAAAAGGGTACCTTCGCCCGGACTCTGGCGGCCTTGGACTGGGCCCGGGAAGCGGGGCTTCCCACGCAGGTGAACACCACGGTGACCCGGGATAACTGGCCGGAACTTAAGGCGATGCCCGAACTCTTGGCGGAAAAAGGTGTGGTCCTTTGGAGCCTCTTCTTCCTGGTCCCCGTGGGACGGGGAACGCTCCTCAAGCAGCTTTCCGCTAAGGAGTTTGAGGAGGTTCTCCACTGGCTTTACGAGGTTTCCAAGGTTTACCCCTTCCACGTCAAAACCACCGAGGCGCACCACTTCCGTCGGGTGGTTTTGCAAAGACGGGAGGCGGAAGGGGGAAAGGACCGGGCTTTGGCGGCCGGGGAAAGCCTGCACCGGGAGTATTTTCAAGACGGCATGGAACACTCCCGCCTGGGGGTCACGGACGGCAACGGCTTTGTTTTCGTGTCTGCCACCGGGCATGTGGCCCCTTCGGGGTTTTTGCCGGTGTATGCGGGTAACGTGCGTGAAAAGCCCCTTCTGGAGATTTACCGAGAAAGCCCGCTTTTCCGTCAACTCCGCGACAAAGACCTCCTGAAGGGGAAGTGCGGGGTTTGTGAGTCCCGCTACGTATGTGGAGGGAGCCGGGCCCGGGCCTGGGCGGAAACGGGGGACTACCTGGCTGCTGACCCCCGCTGCGCCTATGTGCCCCCGGCGTGGTTGGACCTGAAGGGCAAGCGCCCCCTTGCGGAAAGGAGAGGAGCATGAGGAACGGGTGGATGGTCTTGGCGTTGGGACTCTTGGGGATGGCCTTGGCCCAGGATGGGGGCAAGCTCTATGCCCAGTATTGCGCCGGGTGCCACCAGCCCACGGGGCAAGGGGTTCCGGGAGCTTTTCCGCCCCTGGCGGGATTGGATCCCTTATTCAAGGACCCTAAGGGGCGGGCCTATTTGGTGCAGGTGGTGGCCTTTGGCCTGCAAGGCCCTTTGAAGGTGGGTTCTTTTACCTATAACGGCCTGATGCCCTCCATGGGCCAGTTGAAGGATGAGGAGATCGCCCTTCTGCTCAATCACATAGGCGCCAGCTTCGGCAACCGCAACCCGCAACCCTTTACGCCCGCCGAGGTTCAAAGGGCTCGGGAAAAGCGTTTAACCCCGCAGGAGGTGCTCAAGGGCAGGCCTACCCGGTAGGGGCAACTTCAGGCGGGGGCGTGGTCCGGACAGGCGAGGCGGAGGTCTTCTGGGGCCAGCGTTAGCTGGAGGAGGGCGCAGCGGAGCCCTTCATCCACCCGGAGGTGCCGGCAGGTGAGACACATGCCCGTATCGGCCATGACACCTTGGCGCACTAGGCCCTCGAGGAGCCGCATGAGGGGAAGGAGGAGGGCCTTATGCTCCACCCCTCTTAGCACCTTTCGCATGGGGTCCAGGTAATCCCCCAGGGCCTCCGCCAGGCGCCTTCCCTCGGCGGTGGGGGTGAGGTGGAAGCGCCGCTTGTCCGTGGGGTCCTTTTCCCGCGCCAAAAGCCCCTTCCGCTCCAGGGCGCTCAGGGCCTCGCTCACCGTGGCCGGTGTGAGGGCGAGGAAGTGGGCCAGGTCCACCACCCCTTGGGGCCTTGCCGAAAGGTGGAGGAGGAGCTGGGCCTGGGTGGCGGAAAGGCCCAGGCGGTGGGCCTTTTGCGTGAGGAGGGCCCTTTCCGCCTGGGCCAGGCGCTCTAGGAGGAAGAGGAGCTTTTCCTCGGCGTCCACCCCCTTAGCTTAGGGCCGGAAGGCGCTGAAGACGTAGTCGGTGTTGGCCGCTCCCTGGTGGCAGGCATGGCAAGCCTTGGGGTCAATGGCCAGGGGCTTCTTGTCGGGGCCGAAGGCGTAGTAGCCCCAGCCGCCCGTTTCCGGGTAGCGCCCGGGGTCTTTGACCATGACGCCGATGAGCTTCCGCGGGCCTTCCACGAGGGCGTTTCCTTCGGTCTTGGCCTCGAGGAGGTCAAAGACGATGACCGTGCCCTTGGGGAAGGCGGCCTTCTTGCCTTCCAGGTAGGTGGGAAGCCCCGTGGGGTTCACGTAGATGTGGTGCAGGCCGCCGAAGCTCTCGTAGAGGGGATGGCCCGGCCTGAGCTCCATACTCTTCACGTGGGGCCAAAGCCGGAAGCCCTCAGGGTAAGGAATGCCTTCTTGCCCAAAAGATAGGAGAAGCGCCAGCAGGACTAGCAAAATCCCCGCTTTCCCGGTTCCCGACCTCGCCATAGCCACCTCCTTAGGACTCCTAAATAATACCGCCCCTATAATCCTCTTGTCAAGCCTAAAGGGGTTAGCGGGTTTCTAGGATCTCCTTCAGGGCCCAGGCGTTGTTGTATCGCCTTTCCTTGGCGGCATAGAGGAGGGTAACGCGTCCTTCCCGGGCTAAACCCTTGAGCTTTTCCAGGTCGGGGTTCTCCTGCAATTCCTTTCGGTAGCGGGCAAGGAACTCGGGGTACTTGGCTGGATCGTGGCTGAACCAACGGCGCAGGGCCTCGGAAGGGGCAAGCCCCTTGGCCCACCAGTCCACCCGGGCTTTCTCCTTGGAAAGCCCTCGAGGCCAAAGCCGGTCCACCAGAACCCGCAGGCCGTCCTCGAGGGAGGGAGGATCGTAGACCCGCTTCACCCTCAGATCCATTCTGCCTCCGGCAGGACGCACTCCGGGCACTGGGTCTCCACGAACCGAAGCCAGTCCAATACCTCCTCGGCGTCCCGCACGGGGCCCAGGTGGTAGACCTCCAGGTGGGCGTCCGTTACCAGGGCGCCCCCCGGCGGGATGGCCGCAAGCAGGGTCCCCTTTGGATCCAGGAGGAGAGGCAGGGGGCTTGGGATGGGCTTTTGCGCCAGGAGATAAGCTTGGGCGTTTACCGCCTGGAGGTCGGCGCGCCTGCGGGCCAGGGCCCGGGCCAGCGCCAGGTCCCGCACCAGGGCCAAGGGCTTTCCCTTGAGGTCGGGCAGGTAGACCTTGGCCCCTTCCGGGGTGCGGAGGGAAAGAGGAGGCAAGGGTTGCCGTAACACCCTTCAAGTTTAGGCGGAAGGCCGGGAGCGGGCCTTGACCCGGGGCACAAAGGGGCCCCTGGGCCTTGACCTGCATCATGGACCGCCAAGGGCCGATCCCCCAAAGTGGACCTTGGAGGTGAGCCATGCCCCACGTGATCTGCGAGCCTTGTATCGGCGTTAAGGACCGCTCCTGCCAGGAAGTCTGCCCTGTGGAGTGCATTTACGACGCCGGGGAGCAGCTCTACATCCACCCGGACGAGTGCATTGACTGCGGGGCCTGCGTACCCGCCTGCCCGGTGAGCGCCATCTACCCTGAGGAGGACGTGCCGGAAAAGTGGCGGGACTACATAGAGAAAAACCGCTACTGGGCCATGACCCTTCCCAACGTGCACGTTTTGGAAAGGGAAGGCTAGGTGCGCACCCAGTAGAGCTCTCCTGGACCTTGGCACAGCCCCCGGAAGGCGCACGCCCCGCAGGCGGTGCCGCACGCCAGGGGCTTGGCGTAGCCGCGGCGGGCCAGCTGGCGCAAAAGGAGTTCGGCCCCTTCTCGGGTTAGCCCCAAGGCCCAGGCCAGCTCGGCGGCGGTCTTGGGCGTCTGGAGGAGGTCTAGGGCCTTTTGGGTCATGGGCGGAGGGGAAGGTGCCCGGCCAGGAAGGCCAGGGCGTAGGCCAGAAGGAGTTGGTAGGCCACGGCGAAGCTAGCCCAGCGTGCCCCCACCACCTGGCGCAAGGCGGCCAGGGTGGCCACGCAGGGGGTGTAGAGGAGGACGAAGACCAGGTAGGCCAGGGCCCCCATGGGGGCCACGGCTCCCTTCAGGGCGGCCTGCAAGGGGGTGGGTTCCGGGGCCAAGGAAAAGCTTGCCGGGGCGAAGAGGGAAAGGAGCCCCTCTAGGGTGCCCCAAAGGGCCTGGAAAAGCGCATCCAAGAGGGTGCGGAGGCCCTCGAGGAGGCCCACGGGCGCCACGCCTTCCCCGCCCAAGAAGCTCACCCCCAAGGCTCCCACCACCACTTCCTTGGCCACGAAGCCCGGGATCAGGGCCCCCACGAGCCGCCAGTCCCCCACCCCCAGGGGTTCAAAGAGGGGGGTAAGCCTTTGGGCCAAAAGGGCGTAGGGGCTCGTGCTCCCCAAGGGCAGGTGAAGGAGGGCCCAGATGAGGAGAACCGCCACCAGGATGGGCCCCCCAGCGCCCCGCACGAAACTACCCGTGCGGGCCAAAGAAAGGCGAAGGAGGAGCTTTAGGGGGGGGAAGCGGTAGGGGGGAAGTTCCATGGCCCCTTCGCCCCGCCCGGCCCGGAGGAAGCGCCCGAGGAGCAAGGCGGTGACGAGGCCCACCAGTAGGCCCAAGAGGTAAAGCCCAAGGACCACAAAAGGCGCGTTCTTGGGGAAGAAGACAAAGGCGAACAGGGTGAAGACGGGAAGCCGGGCCCCGCAGGCCAGAAAGGGGATGGCCAGGGCCACCCGCAGGCGGTCCAAGGGGTGGGAAAGGGCCCGGGTGGCGTAAACGGCGGGCACGTTGCAGCCAAACCCCAACACCAGGGGGATGAAGGCCTTGCCGGGAAGGCCTGCCCACCGCATCACCCGGTCGGCCACGAAGGCCATACGGGCGAGGAACCCCGAGGTTTCCAAAAAGGCCAGGGCCAGATAGAGGAGGAAAAGGACCGGGGTGAAGGCCAGCACCGTGCCCACCCCCGCCACCACCCCCTCCGCCAAGAAGGAGCGGAGTATAGGCGGCAGGGGCGAGGCGGCCACCCACCCCGCCAGCACCTCCTGCACCCGGCCAATCAGGTCCACCCAGGGGCTGGAGAGGGCGAAGGTGAAGCGGAAGGCCAAGAAAAGGGTCAGGAGGAAGAGGGGTAGGCCCAAAAGGGGATGGAGTACCAAGCGGTCCAGGCGCTCGGTGAGGGAGGAGGGGGTGCCTTGGCGCCGCACCGCCTTTTCGTACACCTCCTTGGCCTTCTGGTAGCGCCCCTCCAGGGCCAAAAGGTAGGGGTCGTGCCCCTTCAGGAGGAGCTTTGCCCGCTCCTCCTGGGCGGCCGCCAGGAGGGGTTCGGGTAAGGGCACCCCTTCCCCCAAAAGGGCGAGAAGGGCGAGCCCGCGGTTGGGGAAGGAGGGCTCCAGGGCGGCCAAGGCCGCCTCGAGGGGGGCGGGGTAGCGCACGGGGGGGTGCGGCGTGCCGGCCCCCAAGGCCGCCTCCAAAACCCCTTCCACCTCGCCCCGGGCGGCCACGGCCCCGGCCACGGGCAGGCCCAGGGCCTGGGCCAAGGCCTCCAGGTCCACCCGAAGCCCCTTGGCCTCGGCCTCGTCCAGGAGGTTCACCACCAAGGCCATGGGCAGGCCGAGCTCCATGAGCTCCAGCGTGAGGACCAGGTTGCGCTCCAGGTTCCCCGCATCCACCACGTTCAGGATCCGGTCCGGGGGGTTTTGTAGGAGTTCCGTTAGGACGAGGGCTTCTTCCGGGGAGGTGGGGAGGAGGCTATAGGTGCCGGGCAGGTCCACGAGTTCCACCCGGGCCTCTCCCAGGGATAGGTGGGCGGAAAGGCGCTCTAAGGTGGTCCCGGACCAGTTGCCCACCTCGAGGCCCGCCCCCGCCAAGGCGTTGATGAGGGAGGACTTCCCGGTGTTGGGGTTGCCCACCAAGGCCCAGCGCTCCTCCGCCTTCAAAACCAAGGACGCCTGGGGTGCGCACCGGGGGCAGCTCATGCTTCGTCCAGGGCTTCCACCATAACCGCCTGCGCCTCTTCCTTCCTCAGGAGCAAGAAGGTTTCCCCCGCCCGTACCTCCAAGGGGTCGCCGAGGGGAGCCTGGAGCAAGACCTCCACCGTGGCGCCGGGGCGAAGGCCCAAGGCCAAAAGCCGGCGGCGCTCCGGCGCCACCTGGAGCACGCGGGCGCGTCGGCCAGGGGAGAGGGCGGAGAGGGGATACATAAGGGCACCTCCTGCCTCTGAGGCTACGATGGGCTGACGGGAAAAGTCAAGCATTCCGCTCGGATTACCTGATTTAGAAGCGATAATCGTTCTCACAAAATCCCCTCCTCCAAAGCCGTGGGGTTGGGGATTTCCACCCTTCGGCCGGAAAGCCGGATGAGTCCCCGCCGGTAAAGCTCCCCCAGGTTGCGGGAAACCGCCTCGGGCACCGTGCCCAACAGGGCGGCCAGCTCGGGGTTGGTGGGAAGGCGGAAGCCCTGCCCTTCCTCCCTTAGCCTCTCCAGAAGGAACTCGCAAAGCCTCTCCCGCACCTCGTGGAAGACCAGGCGGTCCAGGAGGTGGAGGAGCTGGCCTTGCCGGCGGGCCAGGTAGCGGATCAGGGCCCGGGCCAGGGGGGGTCTTTCCTCCACCAGGCGGAAGAAGGCTTCCTTGGGAATGGCCAGGACCTGGCTTTCCTCCAAGGCCTCGGCGCTGGCGGGGTAGGTGGGCCGCTCCAGGAAGAGGGCCACCTCCGCCAGGACCCGGCCTGGCCCCTCCACGTGGAGGACCACCTGCTTCCTTCCCTCGGGGTCTAGCTTGTAGACCTTGATGAGCCCCTTTTGCACCACGAAGAGGGCCCGGACGGGCTCCCCCTCTAAAAAGAGCACCTCCCCCTTTCGCAGGGGGCGGGGCCGGGCTTCCCGGGCCAAGGCTTCCAGGTCCTTGGGGTCCAGCTCGCGGAAGAGAGGTACTTGGGCCAGGTCCACGCTTCACCCCCTTAGGGCCTCGAGGCGCCTTTTGGCTTCCTGCAGGAAGGGCTCCAGCTTTAAGGCGCGGGCGTACGCCTCCTTGGCCACCTCCTTGTAGCCCAGGGCCTCGGCCAGGTCCCCCAGGCGCAGCAGGCCGGAAAGGGCCCTTTCCTGGAGGTAGGTCCGTTCCGCCTCCGCCCACTCCCCGTAGGGGTCGTCGCCGAAGAGGGGGCCTTTGTAAAGCTCCAGGGCCTGGCGGAGGGTTTTGAAGGCGGAAAGCCCCTCCTCTAGGTCCGCTTTGCGCATGAGCTCCTCAAAGCGCTCAAAGTCCAGGAAGCGCCGCTCCGGAAGGCGCAGGCGGTAGTACTCCCCTTCCCGCTCCACGATGCCGGGCAGGGCCTTGCGCAGGTGGTAAACCAGGGCGTACACCTCTTGCCGGGCCCGCTCGGGTTCCAACTCGGGGAAGAAGGCCTCGGCCAGGTCGTCCGTATAGAGGGCCCGGTCCTTGTTGGCCAGGAGGAACTTGAACAGGCGGTAAGCCCCGCTGCGGCCAAAGTCCTTGGGGGAGAGCTCCTTGCCCCGGAAGCGGAGGCGGAAGCCCCCCAGGGCGTAGACCTCGAGGTCCAGCTCCCGCGCCTCGCTTTGGGGAAAGAGGAGGGGAACGGCGAGCCGGGAGAACCAGAGGGCGGGGGCGGCGGGGCCGGTGGGGGGTTTGGGCGCACGGGCGTGGAACAAGGTGCCCACGGCCGCCACCTGCCCCTTGGCCCAAAGGGGCAGGCAGATCCTGGGCCTCCCTTCCGCTTCGGGGCATTGGGGTAGGCCGTTTTTCAGGCCCACCACCTCCCCCCGCCAGGCGGGGCAGTCCTGCATGGCGCACGGGGGCACGAGCCCCAGCTCCATCCGCTCCCCGGCTGGGGTCACCAGCCTCACCCCGGTGGCCTGGGCCAGGCGTTTGAGCCCCTGGAGGAAGGTCTGCCGGGCCTCGGAAACCTCCCCGCGGTGGAGCCGTTCCCCTAGGGCCAAAAGCCCCACCTCCCCCAGGCGGGTGAGGAGGGTGTAGAGGGTGCTGGCGAAAAGGGGGGCGATGCGGGAAAGGGCCTCGAGGGCCTCCTGGTGGTCCAGGCCTGGGTTCCGCGCTGCCAGGTTGAGCACGCCGATGAGGCCGTGGGGAAGCTCCAGGGGGTAGCAGATATAGGTCTGGTAGCCCAGCTGCTTCACCTTTTGCCGCAGGTACCGGGGGTCTTGCTGCAGGGCGTGGGTGAAGAGGGGCTCCCGACGCAGGGCCACGATGCCCGGGTACCCCTCGCCCAGGTGAAACCAGGGCTTCTCCAAAAACGCTTCCCGGTGGAGCCCCTCGTAGGCGGTGAGGATCAGGTGGTGCCCCTCGGGGTCGGCGAGGAAGAGCTCGGCGGCGTCCATGCCGAGCCCCTGGCGCAAGGTCCCCAGGAAGCGTTCCAGGGCGTCGGGGAAAGCTTCTGGGTGGCGCAGGAGGTGCTGGGTGAGCCGGGAAAGCTCCAGAAGCAGGTCCGGGGGCTCAGCCCGCTCGGGGTAGAGCTCCACCAGGTACCCGCCGTTTTCCCGGTAGCCCTGGCAGCGAAGCCGCTTCCCCTTGAGGAGAAAGGGGGTGCTGGCCCGGTAAGCGCCCCGCTTCAGCTCCCGTTGTACCGGGCAGCGGGCGCACAAGGGCCGGCCGAAGGGGTCTTGCCCCTGCACCAGCTCGGCGCAGGTCCCCTGACCTTCCAGGCCCAAGGAGGGGTCCGCCTCCAGGACCTCCGCCCACCCTTCAGCGGTGAGCCTGAGCCGGGCTAAGGGCCGCATCGCCTTCAGGGTAGGGCCCATCTCTTAGGACAGATGTCCCGGGCCGGGCAAGTGGCCGCCAGGCGGTGCCCCCACACTGAGGGCCGGAGGTGAGGATGAAGCGAAGGCTCTATCCCCTGGTCCTGGCCTTCCTCCTGGTCCCTGCCTGGGCCCAGGAGGGGAAGGCCCTTTACGGCCAGTTCTGCGCCAGCTGCCACGGGGCCGAGGCCCAGGGCATCCCTGGGGCCATCCCGCCCTTGGCCGGGAACCCCAGGGCCCAGGACGAAACGCACGTGGTCCAGGTGGTGCGCCAAGGGCTTTCCGGGCCCTTGGAGGTGGGGGGTGTCACCTACAACGGGGTGATGCCTCCCCTGCCGCAGGTTTCCGAGGCAGAGGCAAGGGCCATCGCCCAGTACCTGAAGAGCCTGGGCGGGGCCCCTGCCGAGGCGGCCCCCCCGGCGCCTAGGGTCCAAGGGGATGCCGCCTTGGGCCGGGCCCTTTACCTGGGGCAGAAGCCCTTGCGAAACGGCGGCGCTCCCTGCCAGGCCTGCCACACCGTGGCCGGGGTGGGTTTCTGGGGTGGGGGTTCCCTGGGCAAGGACCTCACGGACGCCGCCAAGCGGCTGGGCGGGGAGGCTGGGCTTTCCGCCCTGCTCACCAACCCCGCCTTCCCGGTAATGCGGGAGGCCTATAAGGGCAGGCCGCTTACCGAGACCGAGGCGGCAGCCTTGGCGGCGTTCTTGGTGCAGGTTTCGCAGGAAGCCCCGAGGCCCCCTTCCCTTTACCTGGGTCGCTTCTTGGTGGCGGGGGTATTCCTCTTGGGGCTCCTTTTGGTCTACCAGGCGGCGGTGTGGCAGCTCCGCCCCAAGAGCCTGGCGGAGCGCATCCGGAGCCAGCTTAGGAGGTGAGCATGAGGGACTGGATCAAGGAGATAGAAAACCCGGCGGAGAGGAAGTGGGAGGAGTTCTACCGCAACCGCTTCCAGCACGACAAAAGGGTGCGCACCACCCACGGGGTGAACTGCACCGGCTCCTGCTCCTGGGAGGTCTTCGTCAAGGACGGCATCGTCACCTGGGAACTCCAGGCCACGGACTACCCGAGCCTCGAGGCGGGCCTCCCCCCCTACGAGCCCCGGGGGTGCCAGCGGGGCATCAGCTTTAGCTGGTACCAGTACAGCCCTATCCGGGTGAAGTACCCCTACGCCCGCGGGGCCCTTTTGGACCTCTGGCGGGAGGCTAAGGCCAAGCACCCAGACCCCGTGGCTGCCTGGGAAGCCATCCAGAACGACCCCCACCGGCGCAAGCGCTACCAAAAGGCGAGGGGCAAGGGGGGTTTCCGCCGGGTGACCTGGGACGAGGCGCTGGAACTCATCGCCGCCGCAGTGGTTTCCACGGTGAAGCGTTACGGGCCTGACCGGGTCATCGGGTTTTCCCCCATCCCCGCCATGAGCCAGATTTCCTACGCCGCCGGAAGCCGCTTCCTCTCCCTCTTGGGCGGCGTGCCCATGAGCTTTTACGACTGGTATTGCGACCTGCCCAACGCCTCGCCGGAGATCTGGGGGGAGCAGACGGACGTCCACGAGTCCGCCGACTGGTACAACGCCCGCTTCATCGCCGTCATGGGCTCCAACCTCAACATGACCCGTACCCCGGACACCCACTTCATCGCCGAGGTGCGGCACGCCGGGGCTAAGCTCACCGTTTTCAGCCCCGACTTCTCCCAGGTTTCCAAGTACGCCGACTGGTGGATTCCCATAAACCCCGGTCAGGACGGTGCCTTCTGGATGGCGGTGAACCACGTCCTTCTAAAGGAGTTCTACGCCGATAAGGAGGTGCCCTACTTCCAAGACTACCTAAAGCGCTACACGGATAGCCCCTTCCTGGTGGAGATCAAGGACGGCCGTCCCGGGCGCTACCTCCGGGCGAACCGCCTTGCGGCGTACGCCGAGGAGGAAAACGGCGACTTCAAGCTCCTCATCTACGACGAGGCCAAGGGTCCCCGGATGCCCGGTGGGACCTTGGGTTTTCGCTGGCAGAAGGAAAAAGGCCAGTGGAACCTGAAGCTGGAAGACCCCAAAACCGGCGAACCCCTTAACCCCCGCTTGAGCCTCCTGGGGGTGGAGGATGCGGTGGTCCTGGTGGAGCTGGACGATTTCGCCTCTGACCGCAAGCTCAAGCGCGGGGTTCCCGTAAAGTACCTCACCACCAAGGAAGGGGAAAAGGTGGCGGTGGCCACGGTCTTTGACCTGCTCATGGCCCAGTTCGGGGTGGGCCGGGGTTTGCCCGGGGACTACCCGCAAAGCTACGAGGACGACCTGCCCTACACCCCGGCTTGGCAGGAGAAATGGACGGGGATCCACCGGGAAACCCTCCTCCGGTACGCCCGGGCCTGGGGGGAAAATGGCCTCAAGACCCAGGGGAAGAACCTCATCATCATCGGCGCGGGCATCAACCATTGGTACCACAACAACCTCATGTACCGCGCTGGGATCGTGGCCCTCATGCTCACGGGGAGCGTGGGCGTGAACGGGGGCGGCCTCGCCCACTACGTGGGTCAGGAGAAGCTCGCCAACCAGGCCAGCTGGGGCCCCATCGCCTTCGCCACCGACTGGGGTTACCCCCCTCGGCAACAGAACACGCCGAGCTTCCACTACGTCCACTCGGACCAGTGGCGCTACGAACGGGGCTTCTCCGCCTACGACAAGACGGCCCAGGGGCTTGCCGACCACACCGTAGACCACCAGGTGCGGGCCGTGCGCAAGGGGTGGCTTCCCTTCTTCCCGCAGTTCAACAAGAACCCCTTGGAGGTGGTGAAGGAGGCGGAGGCCAAAGGGGCCAAAACCGAGGCGGAGGTGGTCCAGTACGTGGTGGAAGCCCTGAAGCGGGGTGAGCTTAAGTTCGCCGTGGAAGACCCGGATGCCCCGGAGAACTGGCCCAGGGTCTGGTTTATCTGGCGGGGGAACGCCATCGGCACCAGCGCCAAGGGGCACGAGTTCTTCCTGAAACACTACCTAGGTACCCACACCAACGCCATCGCCGAGGAGGTGGCGGAAGGGCACGTGGCGGAGGTGGTGTACCGCAAACCTGCCCCCGAGGGAAAGCTGGACCTGGTGGTGGACCTCAACTTCCGCATGGACACCAGCGCCCTTTATTCCGATCTCGTTCTCCCCGCCGCCACCTGGTACGAGAAGGACGACCTGAACACCACCGACCTCCATACCTTCATCAACCCCCTGCAGGCCGCCGTGCCCCCTTCCTGGGAGTCCAAGCCCGACTGGGAGATTTTCAAGGCCATCGCCAAAAAGGTCTCCGAGTTGTCCAAGGTCCACCTGCCCAAGCCCGTAAAGGACATCGTCATGATCCCCTTGCAGCACGACACCCCCGACGAGCTGGCCCAGCCTGAGGACCGGGACTGGAAGCGGGGTGAGGTGGAACCCATCCCCGGGAAAACCATGCCCAAGTTCCGGGTGGTGGAGCGCGACTACACCCAGCTCTACGAGAAGATGGTGACCCTCGGTCCTGCCGTGGAGAAGAACGGGGTGGGGATGCACGGGCTTTCCATCCCCGTGGAGGACTTCTACAAGGAGCTTGCCGAGCGCCAACCCCGGCTTTACCAAGGGGAGAAGCGGCCCAGCCTCGAGGAGCCTCGCCAGGTGGCGGAAGCCATCCTCTTCCTGGACCCGGTATCCAACGGGGAGCTCGCCTACCGGGCCTTCTTGGACGAGGAGAAGAAAACCGGGGTGAAGCTCACCGACCTGGCGGAGGGCAACCGCCACGTGCGCATCTCCTTCAAGGACCTGGTGGCCCAGCCCCGCCGCCAGCTCACCACGCCCACCTGGAGCGCCATCCTCAACCAAGGCCGGGCCTACAGCCCCTACACCCTGAACGTGGAGCGCCTCGTTCCCTGGCGCACCCTCACGGGGCGGCAGCACTTCTACCTGGACCACCCCAACTACCTGGCCTGGGGCGAACACCTGCCCACCTACAAGCCTCGCCCCGAGGTCCACATGCTCCAGGAAACGGAAAAAAGCGCCAAAGAGGCTCAAGGCAAGCTCATGAACTACATCACCCCCCACGGCAAGTGGTCCATCCACTCCACCTATTCCGAGAACCACCGCATGATGACGCTTTCCCGGGGCGGTTACCCCATCTGGCTCAACGATAAGGACGCTGCCGAGCTCGGCATCCAGGACAACGACTGGGTGGAGCTTTTCAACGACAACGGCGTTTTCGTCCAGCGGGCCATCGTTTCCGCCCGCATTCCCCGGGGCACGGTCTTCGTCTACCACGCCACGGAGCGCACGGTGGGCATTCCCAAGAGCCCGCTGAGGGGCCAACGGGCGGGGATGAACAACTCCATCACCCGCGCCCGCCTCAAGCCCGTGCTGATGTCGGGCGGCTACGCTCAGTTCACCTATGCCTTCAACTACTGGGGGCCTGTGGGGGTAAACCGGGACACCTGGGTCTTCGTGCGCAAGCTGGAGAAGCCCCCGGAGTGGTAAAGGAGGAAGCCCATGAAGGTTAGAGCCCACATGTCCATGCTCTTCCACCTGGACAAGTGCATCGGCTGCCACACCTGCTCCATCGCCTGCAAGAACCTGTGGACCGACCGCAAGGGCGCGGAGTACATGTGGTGGAACAACGTGGAAACGCGGCCTGGGGCTGGCTACCCCACGGGCTGGGAGGACCAGGAGCGCTTCAAGGGGGGGTGGGCGTACAAGGACGGCCATCTGGACCTTAGGCTCCACTCCCGCGCCCAGGGCCTTTTCCGCCTCTTCTTCAACCCCGCCCTGCCTTCCTTGGACGACTACTACGAACCCTACACCTTCCGCTATTCCGACCTTTTCACCGCTCCTGAAAGCGAGTACCAGCCCACGGCCATCCCCGTGTCCATGATCACCGGAGAGCCCATGACCCCGGAGGCGGGGCCCAACTGGGACGACGACCTGGGGGGAAGCCCTCTCTACGCCCAAAACGACCCCAACCTAAAGGCCCTAGACCCCGAGGTACGGGCGCAGCTTCAGGAGATTGAGGGGGTGGTCTTCCAGTACCTGCCCCGGATCTGCAACCACTGCCTGAACCCCGCCTGCGTGGCCGCTTGCCCCAGCGGAGCTATCTACAAGCGGGCCGAGGACGGCGTGGTCCTGGTCAACGAGAACAAGTGCAAGGCCTGGCGGATGTGCGTGGCCGCTTGCCCCTACAAGAAGGTCTACTACAACTGGGCCACGGGCAAGAGCGAGAAGTGCATCCTTTGCTTTCCCCGGCTGGAAACCGGCCAGGCCCCGGCCTGCGCCCACTCCTGCGTGGGGCGGATCCGCTACATGGGGGTCTTGCTTTACGATGCCGACCGCATCCCCGAGGCGGCCATGGTGCCGGACGAGGACCTGGTGGCCTCCCAGCTCTCCCTCATCCTGGATCCCTTTGACCCCGAGGTTATCGCCGCCGCACGGGACGAAGGGATAGACGAAGGCTGGATCAAGGCGGCCCAGAATTCGCCCATCTACAAGTTCGTCAAGGTATGGGGGCTCGCTTTGCCCCTCCACCCCGAGTACCGCACCCTGGCCATGATGTTCTACGTTCCCCCCCTCTCCCCGGTGGTGGCCACGGTGGAGAAGGCCCTGCGGGCGAGCCAGGGTAACGGGGGCCTGGTGCGGCTGGACCTGCCCGAAACCGACCTGGACTTTGAACTTTACGCCGGTTTGGAAAAGGCCCGCATGCCCGTGAAGTACCTGGCGAACCTCTTCGCCGCTGGGAACGAGGCCCTCATCCTTCCCATCCTCAAAAAGATGCTGGCGGTGCGCATCCTGAAGCGGCAGGAGAGCCTCGAGGGCCGCCCCACGGAAAAGGCCCTGAAGGTTTTGGCGGATGCGGGGCTTTCCCTAGAGGAGGCCGAGGCCATCTACCGCCTCACCACCTTGCCCACCTTGGAGGAGCGGTTCGTTCTGCCCCCTTACCACCGGGAGATGGCCGCCGAGGTGTGGAACGACCCCCTGGCCGCCAAGGGCGAGGTGGGCTTTGGCTACATCCAGCCGCCCGTGCGGGGGGAGTAGGAGGGAAGCATGCTGAACCCCACCCTGTTGGAAACCCTGGCCCTGGCCTTGGACTACCCGGTGCCGGGGCGGCTTGAGGAGCTTTGGCGCCGCTGGATCGCGTGCCCGAGAAGCCCAGCCAAGCAGCGGCTGGAGCGCTTCCTGCGCCAGGTGGAAGACCTTTCCCTGGGCGAGTGGGAGGAGCTCTATACCCGTACCCTGGACCTCACCCCCACCACCGCGCCCTATGTGGGCTACGCCGCCTACGGGGAAAGCTACCAGCGGGGCGAGCTTTTGGCCGCCTTAGTGCGGGCTTACCGGGAGCTCGGCCTGGACCCGGGGAGCGAGCTTCCCGACCACCTGGCCAACGTCCTCCGCTACCTGGCCCGGAGCCAGGCTCCCCTGCCGGAACTTTTGGAGATCCTGCCCAAGGCACTTTCCGAGATGCACCGCACCCTGAAGACCCTGGACGCCAAGAACCCCTACCTCCTGGTCCTCGAGGCCGTCCAGGAGGCCTTGCAGGGGGTCTTGTCGGGGAGGTGAAGGATGAGCTGGAACACCCTCCTTTTTGGCGTCTTTCCCTACATCGCCCTTACCCTGGCGGTGGCGGTCACCGCCTACCGCATGGTCTACCGGCCCTTTTCCGTTTCCGCCCAGTCCAGCCAGCTCCTGGAGCAAAAACGCCTCTTCTTCGGTTCCACCGCCATGCACTGGGGGCTGGTGATCGTCCTCCTGGGCCACCTCTTGGCCCTTCTGGTGCCCAAGGGGCTCCTCCTTTGGAACGCCGTGCCCCTGCGCCTTTACCTGCTGGAAATCACCGGGCTTGGCCTGGGGCTTTGGGCCCTTGCGGGCACCTACATCC
This sequence comes from Thermus thalpophilus, assembly GCF_022760915.1. Taxonomy (NCBI): domain Bacteria; kingdom Thermotogati; phylum Deinococcota; class Deinococci; order Thermales; family Thermaceae; genus Thermus; species Thermus thalpophilus. The sequence goes on from NZ_JAKTNS010000037.1 coordinate 18,945, forward strand.
TCCTTGCCCGCCGCATCGCCGTGGCCCGGGTGCGGGCGGCCTCCACCCCCATGGACTACCTGGTCTTGCTCCTGATCTTCCTCTCCGCCCTCACCGGGGTCCTCACTGCCCTTCTTTACCGCTACGGGAGCTACTGGTTCCCCGCGGTGATGACCCCTTACCTGTGGTCCGTCTTCACCCTCCAGCCTAGGCCGGAGCTCATTTTGGACCTGCCCTTTTGGACCAAGCTCCATGTGTTCAACTTCTGGCTCCTTTTGGCCCTCTTCCCCTTCTCCCGGCTGGTGCACATCATTACCGTGCCGGTCGTGTCAAGAGTTATGTGTAAGAGTCTGTGTACGGGGGGCATACCGCTCCTG
>NZ_JAKTNS010000038.1:0-18904 GCF_022760915.1 Thermus thalpophilus
CCTGGGGGCCGGGCGATATTACCTGCTGGAGTGAAGGGGGTGCGGAATGTGGGCTCTACGCCCAGGTGACGAGCCCCTTGAGGCGCTACCTGGACCTGGTGGCCCACCAGCAACTAAGGGCCTGGCTCAAGGGGGAGAGGCCCCTTTCCCAAGCGGAACTCCTGGAGCGGGTGGGGGCGGCGGAGGCGGTGGCCGACCTGGTGCGGGAGGCGGAGCGCAAGAGCAAGCTCCACTGGACCCTCCTGTACCTCAAGGAGAAGGGGTACGAAGGGGTGGGGGTTTTGGTGGAAAGGCGGGGCGGGCAGGGGGTTTTCCTCCTCCCCGAGCTCGGCCTTTCCGCCCAGGTGGCCTTGCCCAAGCCCCTTCCCCCAAACGCCGAGGCCCGCCTCCGCTTCCTGGAGGCGGACCTGGCGGGCCTGGAGGCCCGGTTTGCCCTGGTCTAGCTACATGTGCTCAATGAGGGCCCGCCCGAACTCGCTCGTCTTGAGCAAGGTGGCGGGCTTGCCCTCCGCCACCAGGAGGCGGTGGAAGTCGTAGGTCACGAGCCCCTTGGCGATGGTGCGCTCCATGGCGGCGAGGATCAGGTCCGCCGCCTCGTTCCAGCCCAGGTAGCGGAGCATCATCTCCCCCGAGAGGATGACGCTACTGGGGTTCACCTTGTCCTGATTGGCGTACTTGGGGGCGGTGCCGTGGGTGGCCTCAAACACGGCGTGTCCCGTCTGGTAGTTGATGTTGGCCCCAGGGGCGATGCCGATCCCGCCCACCTGGGCCGCCAGGGCGTCGGAGATGTAGTCCCCGTTGAGGTTGAGCGTGGCGATTACCGAGTACTCATCCGGCCTCAGGAGGATCTGCTGCAGGAAGTTGTCGGCGATCATGTCCTTGATGACGATCTCCCGGCCCGTCCTGGGGTTTTTGAGCACGTGCCACGGGCCGCCCTCCAGAGGCACCGCCCCGTACCGCTCTCGGGCCAGGGCGTAGCCCCACTCCCGGAAGGCCCCTTCCGTGAACTTCATGATGTTGCCCTTGTGCACCAGGGTGACGCTGGGCAGGTCCTCCTTAATGGCGTAGTCAATGGCCGCCGCCACCAGGCGTTCCGTCCCCTCCTTGGACACGGGCTTGAGGCCGATGCCCGAGGTGTCCGGGAAGCGGATCTTGGCGTAGGCCTTGGGGAACTCCCGCTTTAGGAAGTCCAGGACCTTCTTCACCTCCTCGCTCCCCGCCGGCCACTCAATCCCAGCGTAGATGTCCTCGGTGTTCTCCCGGAAGATGACCATGTTCACGAGCTCCGGGTGCTTCACCGGGCTCGGCACCCCTTGGAACCAGCGCACGGGGCGCACGCAGGCGTAGAGGTCCAGCTCCTGCCTTAAGGCCACGTTGATGGAGCGGATCCCGCCCCCCACCGGAGTGGTCAGGGGCCCCTTGATGGCCACCAGGTACTCCCGGATGAACTCCAGGGTTTCCTCGGGAAGCCAGATGGGTTCCCCGTAGACCTGGTTGGCCCTCTCCCCGGCGTAGATCTCGGCCCAGGCGATCTGGCGCCTGCCCCCGTAGGCCTTGGCCACGGCGGCGTCCAGGACGGGCTTGGCCGCTCTCCAGATGTCGGGCCCGGTGCCGTCCCCTTCAATAAAGCCGATGATGGGCCGGTCCGGCACCTGGAGCGTGCCGTTTTGGATGGTGATCCGCTCGCCGTCTTCCGGGATCCGAATGTGCTTGTAGCCCATGGCTACCTCCGGGCCCTAGCATACCGCTAGCCCAGGGGAAAAGTGTCCTAGACTCTTCCTATGCCCGAGGCCATCGTGGTGGGGGCGGGGATCGTGGGGGCGGCCTGCGCCTACAGGCTGGCCGAGGCGGGGCTAAGGGTCTTGGTCCTGGAGAAGGAGGCCACCTTCGCCCAGGGGTCCACGGGGAAGAGCGCGGGCGGGGTTAGGGTGCAGTTCTCCGAGCCCTTGAACGTCCTCCTCTCCTACCACTCCATTCGGGAGTACCGGGAAATGGCGGAGGCCCGCTACCGCCCCATCGGCTACCTCTTCCTGGTGCCGGAGGCCCTGAAGGAAGCCCAGGAGGAGGCCTTGAAGACGCAGCAGGCCCTTGGGGTGCCCGTGCGGCGGCTGAGCCTGGCGGAGGCGAGGGGCTTCGTGCCCTTCCGGGAGGAGGGCCTGGCCTTCGCCACCTTCGGGCCCATGGACGGGGTCATTGACCCCCACGGGGCCACGGGCTTTTACCTGCGGGAGGCCCGGCGGCTTGGGGTGGAGGTGCGCTTTGGGGAGGCGTTCCTTTCCGCCAGACGGGAAGGGGGGGTGTGGCGGGTGGAGACCCCCTTGGGGCGGTACGAGGCCCCCTACCTGCTCCTCTGCACCGGGGCTTGGACGGGGGAGGTGGGGAGGCGGCTCGGGGTGGACCTTCCCGTCCACCCCGCGCGGCGGATGGTCTACGCCACTGCGCCCTTAGGGCACGCCCCCACCTACCCCCTCACCATTGACCTCGCCACCGGCTTTTACTTCCGCCCCGAGGGGGAAAGGCTTCTTTTCGGCCGCTCCAACCCGGACGAGCCCCCGGGCTTCCGGGAGGGGGTGGACTGGGCCTGGCTTGGACCAACCTTGGAGGCGGGCCTTTTCCGCTTCCCCTTCCTGGAGGGCCTGGCGTTGGACCGGAAGGCCAGCTGGTTCGGCTACTACGAGATGACCCCGGACGCCAACCCCATCCTGGGCTACGTGGAGGAGGGGCTTCTGGTGGCGGCGGGGTTTTCCGGCCACGGGGTGCAGCAGGCGGCCATGGTGGGCCGGCTCATGGCGGAGGAGGTGGCCTATGGAAAGGCGAAGAGCTTGGACCTAAGCCCCTTCCGCCCCCAGCGCTTCCGGGAAGGCCGCTTTTTGCGGGAGCGGGGCATCGTGTAGCATGGAGGGGCCTTAAGGCGGAAAGGGGTTTGCCGTGCGCAGAATGGCTTGGGTGTTATTGGGGTTGGGCCTGGCCTTGGGCCAGGGGGTGGTGAAGGGCCTCACGGAAAAGGAGCTGGAAGCGGTGCTGAAGGGGGCGGAAATCCCTCACGAGCGCCAAGGCCCAGGGGAGTACCGCCTGGAGATGGCGGGGCTTAAGAAGGTCTGGCTCTACCTGGACTTTTGCCAAGAGGAGCGGTGCGGGGTCCTGAGCCTAAGCGCTGGGTTTTCCTTAGAGGAGACCCCTTCCCTTGACCTCGTGAACGCTTGGAACCGGGAGCGCCGCTTCAGCCGCGCCTACGTGGACGAAGAGGGGGACCTTTGGGTGGAGTCCGACCTGGACCTCACGGGTGGGGTAAGTCTGGGGGCGGTTACGGCCTTTTTACGCCTCTTCGCCCAGGAGATCCTTCCCGATTTCATGGACCATATCGGCTTTAGCCCTTGAGGCCTAGCGGGCGAAGAGGGTGAGGAGCGCCAAAGCGGCCGCCAGGGCGGTGAAGTAGAGCATGAGGCGGTTCAGGGCGGTGTTGATCTCGGCCTTCATCTCCTGGCGCAGGCTAGTGATTTCCCCTTGCATCTCCCGGCGCAGGCTTGCGATTTCCTCCTTCATCTCTTGGCGCAGGCCCGCGATTTCCTCCTTCATCTCTTGGCGCAGGCTGGCGATTTCCTCCTTCATCTCTTGGCGGAGGCCCGAGATTTCCGCTTTGACTTCTTGTCTGAGGAGGTCCATGCGGTGCTCCAGGGAGGATACTCGGTCCGGGAGGGTGGCCATGACCCCCTCCACGATGCCCTCCAGCTTGTAGAGGCGCTCCTCCGTGGTCATTGCCTTTAGGGTAGCACGGTGGGGGGTGTCGTGCAGGATGTCAGGAGACCCCGGATATCCACTGGCATAGCCGGATTTGCATGCGGCGCAGGCGTTCGGGGCTTACGGCGCCCAATTTGCCCAAGAGAAGGCTCTTGTCCACCACGGCCAGACGGCTCAGGCGCACCACGCTGGCCCGCTTCAGGCCGGTTTCGGGGAAGTCGGGATCGTTTTCTAAGATCACCTCGTCTAGGTCCGGAACCGCCTGGTCCAGTTGGCTGGACACCATGGCCACGAGCCAGTCGGAGTAAGGGCCGGGGGTGGCGGCGAGAAGGAGGACGGGCCTCGGTTTCCCGGGGGAGAGGTCGGTGTGGGGAAAGCGAAGCAAGGCGAGGACGCCGGGGTTCACCAGCGCTCCTTAAGGTCGGCCTCGGTGTAGTCTTCCTCCGGCAGGTCCCTTACCGCCTGGATGAGGCTGAGGGTTTGCCAGGAAAGCTCCTCTCCTAGCTTTTTCTCAAGGAGAAACCGAGCGAAGTCCGCAACCTCTTTCTGGAGCGATTCGGGCATCCTCTCCAGGAGGAGGAGCACCTCTTCCTTCACCGCCATGGCCCTTCCAGTTTACCTCTGGGGCTAGCGAAGGAGGGTAAGGAGGGCGAGGGCGGCGGCTAAGGCGGTGAAGTAGAGCATGAGGCGGTTCAGGGCGGTGTTGATCTCAGCCTTCACCTCTTGGCGCAGGGCATCTATCTTGGCGTCCAGCCGGGCGATGTCCTCCCGCATCTCCTGCTTCAGACCTGCGATCTCCGCTTTCACCTCTTGCCTGAGGAGGTCCATGCGGTGCTCCAGGGAGGAAACCCGGTCCGGGAGGGTAGCCATGACCCCTTCCACGATGCCTTCCAGCTTGTAGAGGCGCTCCTCCGTGGTCATTGCCTTTAGGGTAGCACGGGAGGCTGAACGCTAGGTGCCGAAGTAGGGAGATCGTTTGGGGGGGCGAACCCCTGTGATCGGAAGCGTTGCTTTGTCCACGTCTAGTTAGACGAAAAGGGGGATGTACGAAGCCCTGCGCCTAGATAGAGGTCAAGGGTCGCTTCCCTCATGGCCTCCAAGCCGTGTGCCCTTGCCCAAGCCAAACCCCGTTCGTTTGCCCCTTCTCCCAAGCGGCCCGAGGCCAAGGCGGCTTCCATGGCTTGCGCCAGGCTCTCGGGCCTGGCTCCCTCCGCCACGTGGGCCAGCCCCGCCTCCCTCAGCCACGCTCCTAGGCCAGGGGTGGGGGCGCTCACCACGGGGAGGCCCAAGGCGAAGGCTTCCAAAAGGACGTAGGGAAGCCCCTCGTAGGCCGAGGTGAGGAGGAGGAGATCCAAGGGCGGGAAGGACGGCCCGCGCCTCCCGCTATCCGAACATCAGGCCAGCGGGGTGTAAGGGTTTAAGGAAACCGCAACGCTCATGCTCTATCATGGGGCGATGATTCTTGCGAAGGACATGTTAGCTATCCGCCCAGTTTTTGCGGTCACCGTAACCTACGGCGACCGCTTTTCCCTAGTGCAACGGGTAGTTGAAGGAGCCCTCAAAGCGGGGGTAGACAGGGTGGTGATTGTGGACAATGCTTCCGAACACACAAGCGCCGAAGCTTTGCGAGAGTTCGCATCTCATATGGGAAGTCGGGTGGTTCTTCTTCGGCAACCTGAGAACCTGGGTTCAGCGGGGGGGTTTGCCCGGGGTATTCAGTACGCCTTTGAGGCGGGAGCGGAGTTTCTTTGGCTTCTGGATGACGATAACTTACCGGACACCTTCGCCTTGGAACGGTTAGCCCTTGCTTACGCCTACCTGGGCTCCAATCCCTTGAACGTCCTGTCGAGCTTCCGCCTAGGGCAAAGCTCGCAAGCGAGGATTTTGGTTTCTGCAAAGGAGGAGCAACTTCGCCCCAACGCCTTCATGACAATTCATATCGCCACCTTACCCCAGCTTCTAAGTCGCTTTTTTCACCGCCCGAGAGCGTGGACGGCTTTCGCCCCGGATAGCGTTCGCTTCCCCCTCGTTCCCGTACCCACGGCTACTTACGGGGGGCTCTTCTTCCACAGGACCTGGGTAGAACGGGTGGGTTTGCCCAACGAGGCCCTGTACCTCTACATGGACGACATTGAGTACTCCCTGCGGTTTGCGGAGAAGGGGGGCAAACTTTACCTCTGCGCTTTCTCCCTCATAAGGGACTTGACCCCCTCTTGGAATGAAGGAGATGCCAGCCCGTGGTTTTCCCCCCAGGCGAGCGAAACCCGTTTGTATTACATTCTGCGCAACGCCGCCTGGCTTGGGCGGAAACGCGCCACGATTTTGCCTCTCTACCTGGCGCACGTTGCCCTCTTCTTTGTTTTCTTCTTTCTCGGCGCTATCAAGAAACGCCTACCGTGGCCCTTTTTCGTAAGGCGGTTGCGGCTTTATATTCGGGCAGTTAGAGATGGCTTGCGCAACCGTCTGGGGCACCTTCCCTAAACTGTAGCGTATGGCAAGGATGGCAAAGGAAGTAGGGCTTTTCGTGCCCACTCGCAATGGGGGTGTGGTGTTCCGGCGTTTCTTGGAGGCGTTGGAGCAACAAACGCTTCGCCCCGGAAATCTTTTAGTTGTGGATTCCTCCTCCGAGGACGGCACCCCAGACTTGGCGCAACGTTATGGGTTCCAGGTGATCCGCATGTCTCCCGAAGCTTTCGACCATGGAGGGGTACGCCAATTCGCCCTTGAGCATATGCGGGAGGCGGATTTCTTAGTTTTTATGACCCAAGACGCCGTTTTGGCGTCGCCCGATGCCCTGGAAAAGCTTCTTGGAGCCTTCCAAGACGCATCCGTAGGGGCGGCTTATGGACGCCAGGTTCCTCGTCCTGGAGCCAACCCCATTGAAGCCCATGCGCGACTTTTCAACTACCCTAGCGTTTCTGAGGTCCGCGATTTTTCGGCTATCGCAGGCAGGGGGCTCAAGGCGGCTTTCCTTTCTAACAGTTTTGCCGCCTACCGGAGGCGTGCCTTGGAAGCGGTGGGGGGGTTCCCCCGCCGCATCGTCATGGGAGAAGACGCCGTGGTGGGGGCCAAGCTTCTTTTAAGCGGCTGGAAGATCGCCTATCAAGCCGAAGCCTGGGTTTACCACTCCCACGCCTATACCCTGGCACAGGAACTCCGGCGCTACTTTGATGTGGGAGCTTTCCACGCCCAGGAAGCTTGGCTACTCCAGCGCATCGGAAAGCCTGAGGGCGAGGGGTTGCGCTATGTCCGTTCGGAAATCGCTTATCTCTTAAGGCGCAATCCTCTTCTGATTCCCGAGGCCCTACTCCGCTCAGCGCTTAGGTACGCAGGCTACCGTTTGGGAAGAGCAGAAGCCCTGCTCCCGCCCCGATTCAAACCTCTGCTCAGCCTCAATCCAGCCTATTGGAGAACACCCCTCACTTCAGCGGAAAAAGGTTAAGCTGGAAAGCCGTGGGGCTACGCAAGCGGGTACTCCGCTCCGTGGCGGTTCTTTCCCTGCGCCAAGGGCTGGCGCTGGCCCTAGCCGCCTTAAGCTTCCTATGGGTGGTGCCGGCCATCGGACCCGAGGCCTACGGCGTTTTTACGCTCGGGCAACTGGGGGGACAGTTTCTCTTCTTGCTCCTCCAAATGGGCTTGAGCATCCACCTTTTACAGAGGCCGGACCTGGAGAAGAAGCACTTGGATGTGGCTTTTGCCTATCTCATCCTCGCCGCCCTTGTCGCCCTGGGCTTGGCGTGGCCGCTCGCCTGGGGAACTCTTCAACTCGCCCGCCTCCCCCACAAATACTTCATTCCCCTCTTTGTCCTCTACGCTGTACCTGCGGCCCAGCTCCTATCCGTGATACCCGGGTCGCTTCTGGAGCGCCGGATGAGCTACGGTCCCGTGGCGTTCGGCGAAAACCTCTCGCAAGTCGTGGGCTTCCTTCTTGCCGTATGCCTAGCCCATACGGGTTTCGGTGTCTACGCTCCCATTGCGGGGTTCGTTGCCCACCAAGTCGTCCTAGGAGGGTTTCTTTGGGCCAAGGCGGGCTATGTCCCTTCCCTTACCCTTGACCAAAGCTGTCTGGGAGAACTTCTCCGGGGCGGCCTGAGCCAAGCTCTACCGGGGTGGATCGCCTACCCTCGCCTACCGCTGGCGCTGGCCTTGGCCCACCGCTTCTTAGGCCCCGAGGCGGGGGGATTGGTGGCCATTACTGTGCGCCTGGTGGAATATGGGGCCTTCCTCCGTGTGGTGGTCTTGCGGGTGTCCCTCGCCGCTTTTAGCCGCCTTCAAGAAGAAAGGCCCCGCCTTCGCCAAGCCCTGGAAGAAGGCGCTCTTTTGCAAGCCCTGGCCTTAGGGGGTGGGCTTTCGTTGCTTTACTTCCTCATGCCAGTCTTCGCCCCTTGGGTGCTGGGTTCCGATTGGAGGGCGGTGTGGGAACTTTTCCTCGTGCTGAGCCTGGCCTACCTAGCTGGAGCGCCCTTTCTCCTAGAGACGGCCACCCTTCATGCTCTAGGGAGGGGAGGGGAAGTGGCCCGGACCTCGCTTCTTCAGCTTTTCCTCTCCCTTGGGGGGCAACTCCTTTTCCTCCCCCGCCTGGGCCTCTTGGGTTTCGCTTTCGGAGAGGTCCTTGCGCTGGCGGCTTTTGTCCCGCTCCATCGCAGGCTGATAGTCCTTCTGGGTCGCCCCTCGTACCGCCTCGCCTGGGGCTGGACCGCAACCATCGCCCTTACCTTCTCCTACCCCTACTTGGGGGCTGGGGCCCTTCTTCCCCTACTTCTCTGGCTCGTAGCGCCCATGTCTTGGCCGACGTGGAGCCACTTGCGACGAGCGTGGCAAACGGCCAAGGGCTAAGCAAGGCTAACCCGAAGCGACCAGCCGCTTTCCTTCCGAAGCCTTCGGATCACGCGCCTAAAGGTGCAGTCCATTTGTGCCTGGAAAACCTCTGACGGCGAAATCCCAATCAGGGGCCCCGTGATTGGGGCTTCCTTTCCCACCACTAGACTACGACCATGCGCTCATCCTGGAAGCTGAGCCCACCGCACCGAAAATCCACGTCAATACCGATAATCTGAACAGCATTACGGAAATATTTGGGCCAAATCTCCAGATTGCGATTTCTTGGTTTCGGTACGGGGCAAAAAGCTCCTCATACGCCCGCAGGTAGAGGGGCCACTTGTGGGCCACTTTTCCTTGGGGGGCGAGAAAGGTTTCCTTAAGCATCAGGGCTCCCTCCGCCATCCCTGGCTGTAGACTTGGCGCTCGAGGGCCCAAAACTGGGGTGTTTCCTTGAGCCTGCGCCACCAGCCTTGGTTGTTGGCGTACCAGGCTACGGTCTGGCGCAGACCGTCCTCAAAGCTCCAGCGCCGTTGCCAACCCAAAGCCTCGGCTTCAGAGGGGTCGATGGCGTAACGGTAGTCGTGGCCTGGGCGGTCTGGGACAAACCGGATGAGGCTTTCGGGCTTGCCCAGAATTTCCAAGATGCGTTGCGCCACCTCCAGGCCCGACACCTGGAGCCGGGCACCCAGGTTGTACGCCCGTCCCGCCTTCCCCTGATGAAGGATGAGGTCGATGCCAGCGCAATGGTCTTCCACATGCAGGTAGTCCCGGACGGCGCTCCCATTCCCATAAACCGGGAGGGGCTTGTTCTCCAAGGCGTTGGTGACAAAGAGGGGAATGATCTTCTCGGGATATTGGTAAGGGCCGTAGGTGTTAGAGCCACGGGTGATCACCGCCTCCAGCCCATGGGATTCGCCGTAGGCCAGGACAAAGTGTTCGGCAGCCGCCTTGGAAGCGGCGTAAGGGGAGCGGGGGCGGAGGGGGTCCTCTTCCTTGGCCCAACGGTCGGTAGGGGAGAGGTCGCCATACACCTCGTCCGTAGATACCTGGAGGAAGCGGCACACCCCCGCCCTACGCGCTTCTTCCAGGAGGACCAACGTTCCCTCCACATTGGTGCGCACGAAGGGCCTGGGGTCCAGAAGAGAGCGGTCCACGTGGCTTTCGGCCGCAAAGTTCAGCACCGCCTCCACACCGGCCATGGCCCTGCGAACCGCTTTGGGGTCAGCGATATCCCCGTGATGGAACTCGATCCGGTGCAGGACATCGGCGAGGTTCTCGAGGTTGCCCGCATAGGTGAGCTTGTCCAGCACTACTACCCGCCACTCGGGGTGGTGGTGCAGGGCGTAGCGCACATAGTTGGAGCCGATGAAGCCCGCACCGCCAGTAATCAACACGCTCCGAAACTTCATCCGCGGTCCTCCTGCCACAATTCGGCTCCGAAGTAGTCCCAGGGAAGACGCCCCTCGTTGGGGTCCTGGGGGTTGAATTGGCTGTTCATGAGGTAGAGGAGAAGGGCCCCTTCGGGGGAAGCCTTATACCCGTGGGCCACTCCGCTGGGGATGTGCAGGAATTCCGGCTCCTCTCCTGAGAGGACGACCCGCTGTCGGACACCCAAGGTGGGAGAGCCCATGCGTAGATCCACCAGCCAGACCAGCAACGTTCCCTGAACCACGCACCATAGCTCGTCCTGTACCACCTTGGGGTGGATGTGGAAGGCGTTGATCCGGCCTGGGGTGGCGTAGGACAAGGAGGCTTGCTTGACGGAAAAGGGAAGCGGAAGCCCCAGTACCTCCCCGTTTTCTAGGCGCGCCAGCTCCATGAACCAACCCTCTATGGCCCGGTGCTTGCGCAAGGGATGGCGAAAAACCCCAGCGATGGTTTGTCCCGGTTCGTAGCGCTGGAAGGTCAGCGCCTTGCCTGCTTCTGGGTCCAACGGTATTTTCATCGTCTTGGGGTCTGGGGCGAGAAACCCCCACCGAACCTCGGTTCGGTCAGGGATGGATGGCCCCAGGCCGCCGAATGGCGGCGGTACCCACTCACCTCCTTTGCGTGGTATGCCATACTGCGCTTATGCAGACCCTCACGCTCCGTTGCACCCTCAAGCCCTCCTCCGAACAGGCCAAGGCGCTGGAGGATGCGGTGCGGTTGTCCGCCCAGGGGTGCAACCATGCGTTGAGGGTGTCTTATCCGCATCGTCCTCCCTCGGAAAGCCCTAACTAAAACGCTTTAGCGCTTGGTTAGGGTAGTTTACGGCTTGCCCCATTCCTCCTTCAACCTCTGCCAGCGGCTTGTGTCCAGGGAGATGTCCTCAGGAAGCGCCACGTCTGCCTCTAGGCGGCTTCCTGGGCGGACATGAGGGTTGCGCCTTCGGGCGAGATCGTAGGCGCTCTTGCGTTCCGTGGCGATATGCAGGGTCGTGTAAGGGATGTCCTCGTGGCGCAGGATGGCCAAGGCGATCTCGGGGGCGATGACATCGAGGTAGTCCTGGCTGGTGTAGAGGTCCGTGAAGGCCACGGGATAAGGCCAGGTGTTGGGACGGAAGCTGGTGCGGATGACCAGATGGCGGGGCAGGAGGCGGACCAAGCTTTCCGCCACCAGTTTGGTGAGGGCGTAGTAGTTGCGCACGGGGCCGGGCGTGTCGTCTTCCCGGTACATTCCCCGGGTCCCCTCGAACACGTAGTCCGTGGAGATGTGGATGAAGAAGACTTTCCTTCTCCAAGCCGCCTCCACCAGGTTTTTCGTCCCCTCCACGTTAATCTGCCAGCAAAGCGCCCGTTCCCGCTCGGCGCTGGCCACATCGGTGTAGGCGGCGGCGTGGACCACCACCTCGGGGCAGTACCGGGCGAAAACCGCCTCTACCGTTTCGGGGCGGGTGATGTCCAGTTCCGCCCTAGGTGGGGCCACCACCCCTGGCAGGAGCTTGACCAACTCCTGACCTAGCCTTCCCGTGCCCCCCGTAAGCAAGAGCCTCATAGGCGCACCCGACTTTTGTCCCCCAGGACCAACTGGAGCGTGTGGGGGCGGGGATCGCTTCGGCCTCCGCTTACCATTGCTCCCATGCCCAGCAAGGAGGCGTCCAGCCGATATGGGAGGTCCACGACCTCCGCCCCGTCTAGAAGGATAGAGTACTCCAGCTCGCTCCGGCGCACCACGGCTTCCCGACCGATGGAGGTGTAGGGCCCCACGTAGCTGTCCTCCACCACCGCTCCTGCGGCCACATGCACGGGGCCCCGCAGGGTAGACCGCACCACCTTCGCCCCTCGCTCCACCACCACCTCGCCCACCAGGTGGCTTTCTACCACCTCGCCTTCCACCTTGCGTTTCAGACGGGAGAGGACCAGACGGTTGGCGTCCAGGAGGTCTTCTGGCTTGCCTGTGTCCTTCCACCACCCCTCCACTTGCAACGCCAGGATCCGTTTGCCCTGGTCCACCAGTCCTTGGATGGCCTCGGTGATCTCATACTCACCCCTGGCGGAGGGAGACAAGGTGTCTATGACTTGGTGGACCTCCGGGGGTAAGAGGTAAACCCCCACCAGGGCCAGGTGGGAAGGGGGATCGGCGGGCTTCTCCACCAGGCGCACCACCCGTCCTGTTTCGTCCAGCACAGCTACACCGAAAGCTCGGGGATCCTCCACGGGGGTAAGGAGGATGGCCCCGTCCGCTTCCTGCGCCCGATACGCCTGGAGGAGGTGGCCGATGCCCCCCGAGAGGATATTGTCGCCCAGGTACATCACGAAGGCTTCATCGCCGAGAAAGGGGCGGGCCACCTTCACGGCGTGGGCCAAGCCCAGCGGAGCTTCCTGGAGGATGAAGGTGAAGCGAACGCCGAAGCGGCTACCGTCCCCCAAGGCCGCCTGGACCTCTTGGCCCGTTTCCGGGCTGATCACCACCCCGATTTCCCGGATTCCCACCGCCGCCAAGTCCTCCACGGCGTAAAAAAGAACGGGCCTGTTGCCTACGGGAATCAGTTGCTTCGCCCGGGTAAAGGTGAGGGGGCGCAGGCGGGTGCCTTTACCTCCTGAAAGGATGAGCCCCTTCATCGCCGACCTCCTGGGTCCAGGGGGAGGGTTTTTCCCAAGTGCCCTTTCCAGCCGTCCTGAACCGCCCGTAGAAAGAGGCGGAGCCGCCTCCAAGCCCTTGCCGGATTGCGGTGCGTATAGAGGGCCACCAGGCTGAGCCAGCCCAGGTAGAGGAAGGCGTTGGTCCAGTAGCGCAAGGAGGGGTTTGCTATGCTTCGTTCTAAGCTGACCAGGTTTCGCGCCCGGTAGTAGACGAGGTCTTCCCTGCTATCCGGGGAAGCCCAGGAGAAAGCCCCTCGCCGATGCCACTGGCTCTCTAGGTCGGACACGCGGGCGCATCCTGCCAGGTAGATGCGTCCCCCTGCCTGCAGGATGCGCAGGGTGTACTCGGTGTCGTCCTCGTAAACAACGAACTCGGGGTTGGGAAGCCCCACCCGCTCCACCCAACTTCGGTGAAGGAAGAGCCCCCCATAAGGAGCAGCCTGGATGCGCAAGAGGGGAAAACTCTGTGGGGGGGCGGACCGATGGCCAAAAAGCCGCCTGAAAGCCTTTCTTACTTTGGTAAGGAGGTCAAAGCCAAGGAAGCTCCCTGGTTGTATGACGGGCACGTTGCCGTATTGGTACGCCTTGACCATGCCGACCTGGCTTTCCCGCAGGGCTAGGATGAGGTGAGCGGGATCGTTGCCCAGATAGGCGTACGCCCGGAGGATTTGCTCGAGCGCATCGGGCTCGGGGCAGTTGTCGTCGTCTAAGAGCCAAATGAACTCAGCCCCGTTCCGGTAGGCTTCCTCGATGCCCCGGGCGTAGCCGCCGGCGGAGCCCAGGTTTTCCTCGAGGCGGACCAGGTGGCAATGCGTTTCCCTTTGGCAGAAGGCGGCAAGCTGGGTGGCGTTCTCTGGGGGAGAGCCGTTGTCCACCACCACCACCTTGCCCACGCCCGCCTTCAAGGTACTCTGTGCCGCACGCTCTACTAGGGGGAAACGGTTCCCGTAGGTGACGATCACTCCCCAGATATCGGCCGTTTTAGGTTTCATAGAATGCGCCCTCACCTCCTTTCCGGAATGCTAGGCGCTCTTTGCACGAATCCCCGCCCTCCGCTCTGCCCTCCAGCCCACCCTAGTGCGAGAGGAGGCGCTGACCCCCGAGCAGGCTCCAAGGGCTTGGGTTGCGGTCAACCAGCCCTCGTGCTGGGCAACAAGCTCACGCACCTCCCCCTCCCGGCAAGTCGGCAGTTTTAGTCGTCGGCGGCTGACGCTCAGCCTCCTTCCCCTGAGGAGAGAATGGTTTTTGCGCGACGGCGAAACGTCCCAAAAACAAACCAAAGCGAAGCCCCTTCTCTTCGCAAAATCGTTGGAAGGCCAGGGTTCCAGGTGCATCGGGTACTTCCCGGACGTCGTCGGCCATTAAAAGCCCACCGGGACGAAGATAGGGGTAGGCTGTTTCCAGCTCGAAGCGAACATGCTCTTCTGTGTGCAAGCTGTCGTGGAGGAAGCAATCTATACCGCCCAGCTCGGCAAGAAGAGGGGGCAAGAGTTCTTTTGCATCTCCAAGACGGAGGTCCCATCGGTAGCGAAGGCTTTCCGGCACGCTCCAGCCAACCTCCAGCCCTTGGGGTATATGCGGCTGGGAGAGGTCGGCCAAGGCCGCTGAAGCGTCCCCTCGACGGGGCAGGTCGATGGAAATCAACCGTCCCCATCCGTTGTGGTGCAGGCCCAGAAGAATGGCCCCGCTCGACCTACCCGCCGCCACTCCCGTTTCCACGACCAGCGAGGGGCGTTTGGTGCGAATGAGGGCATAGATAAGCCCAGGAAAATACGAGGGAGGCCATCCCCCTAAGGGAAAGCCAGGATGTTGTTTGGCTACCTGACCAACCCTTTCCCAGAACTCCCTTTCATGCCTCCCGTGCTTTAGGTAATACTGGGCCAGGTAATAGAGGATGCGGAGCTTTTCGCCACCCCGTAGCGGGAGGCGTGCGAGCCCCTTAAGAAGGTCTGGCAATTCTCCCACGGCCTTTCTAATGCGCCTCAACCCTTTGAAAAGGTTCTTCACGTTTACCAAGCCCCCTTTCCCGTTATCGTCACGCAAACGGTCCTCGCCAGGAGGTAAAGGTCCAGCCACACGGACCAGTTCTGCACGTAGTAGCGGTCCAGGGCCACCCGCCTTTCATAGGGGAGGTGGTTCCGCCCGGAAACCTGCCAGAGGCCCGTGAGGCCCGGGCGCACCTTGAGGTAGAGGGGCAGGGCGTCTTTGTAGCGGGCGAGTTCCTCCTCGGTCACGGGCCTCGGCCCCACCAGGCTCATCTCCCCCTTGAGGACGTTCACCGCCTGGGGAAGCTCGTCCAGGGAGAGGCGCCTGAGCCACCGCCCCACCCGGGTCACCCGGGGGTCGTCCTTGAGCTTTCGCTCCCGCTCCCAAAGGGCCTTGGCTTCCGGGCTTTCCTCCAGGTGGCGCTTCAAGACCTCCTCGGCGTCCTTGCGCATGGTGCGGAACTTAAGGGCGAAAAAGCGCCTCCCGCCCTTCCCCACCCGCTCGTGGCGGAAGAAGACGGGGGGGCCATCCTCCAGGAGGATGGCGAGGGCGGTGGGGGGAAGGAGGAGGAGGAAGGCGAGGAAGAGCGCCCCGCCCACGAGGAGGTCCAGAAGGCGCTTCAAGCGCAGGTTGCCAGGCAGGAGGAGGTTCTGGCGCACCTCCAGCGCCCCCACCCCCCCGAGGTCCCGCACCTCGGCGAAGAGGAGGCCGTGGTCCAAAGGGGGCAGGACCAGGATGCGGGGGAAGCGCTCCGAGAGGGCCAGGGCTTCCTCCTCCGGGAGGCTTCCCGTCACCACCAGGGCGTAGGCCCCTTGGGGGGAGGAAACGGGCTTGAGGCCCAAAACGGGGGCTTCCAGGAGAAGCCTTCTCACCCCTTCCTTTCCTTCCCCGGCGAGGACCACCCCGCCCCCCCACCAGGGCCTCCGGGCGAAGAGGTGGCGGAGAAGGGCCCGCCCCAGGGGGACGAGGAGGAGGGCGAGGAGGAAGGCCAGGAGGAAGGAGGCCCGGGAGTAGAGGGGACCGCTCTTGCTGAGGAAGGCCCCAGCGGCGAGGAGGAGGAAGCCCAAGGCGGTGGCGGTGGAAAGGCGCTTCAGCTCCAGGGCGGGGTGGAGGCCCAAGGCGGGGTAGAGGCCAAACCCCCCGTAGAGGAGGGGGAAGACCACAAGGGCGGGGAGGAGGCGGAGGTAGAGGAGGGGGTCAATGGTGCCCCCCGTGGCCCCCCGAAAGGCGAGGGCCAAGGCCCAGGCCAAAAGGAGGGCAAAGAGGTCGGAAAGGAGGAGGAGGAACGCCGTGAGGCCCGGGCGGGGATAGGCGGCGACGCGGTCTTCCCGGAGGGTGGCCATATTATGGTTCCATGATACTCCGGTGGCTTTGGCCTGTCTTCGCCTTTCTCTACCCCTTCGTGGTTCTGCCCTGGCTTCCCACCCACCCTGCCGTGGCCCTGGCCAAACATGGCTTCGTCCTCCTTTTCGTCCTCTTGGGGGCCTTCCTGGAGATGCTGGCCCATCCCCATACCCACCTTGGCCACCTCCTCGCCTTGCCCCGGCGCCTCCGGGAACAGCCGCCCTTGGCCCTCCTCCTGGCCCTGGCGGGTGCCATGGCTTTGGCCGCCCTCTTATCCCCGGAGCGGGCCGTGGCCCTCACGGGCTCGGTAGCCGACTACACCGATGGGCTCGGTTGGGGGCTCTTGATGCTGGCCGTGGCCCTCCTTGTGTACCTGCGCACCCGGGAGGACCCGGGGACCGCCAGGCGCTTGGCCTTAGGGCTCGCCTTGGGGGGCGGGCTTTTGGCCCTTCTGGCCTTGTTGGAGGTGCGCACGGGCCGCCCGCTTTTTTACCCTCTAGCCTCTCCTGGCGACTTACCCGTGGTGACCTTTCCCCAAAAGGGGCACCTGGCGGGCTACTTCGTCCTTACCGCCGGGGTGGCCCTGGGCCTCAGGAGCCCTGGCCTCCTCTTCCTGGGGGCCATGGGGGTGGGTTTGGCCTACAACCGGGCGGGGCTTTTGGCCTTGGCCTTGTTGGGGATTCTCGCCCTTTTTCGGGCGCCACGGTGGGGCCTGAGGGCGGTCCTTGTCCTGGCCCTAGGGGTGGGGGTAGGGATGGGAGCGGTGCGCTTGGCCGCCATGGGAGCCGAAGGGGGTGGGGCGGTGCGGAAGGTGGCGGACCCGGGGAGCCTCTTCACCCGCCTGTACTACTGGAAGGCCGCTTTGGGGGGGATAGCGGACCGGCCCCTTTTCGGCTTCGGCGGAGGGGTTTTTGAGCACCGCTGGGCCAGTTACCTGTCCTGGCAGGACCTGGAGGCCTTTATCCGTGCGGAGTTTGCGGGTCCGGGAGCGAGCTTGGTGGAGGTGGGCCGGGCTCCGGGGGGGGATCCGGTTTTTTTGTTGCGCAACCCGGATGGAAGCCTCAGGGTTCTTCGGGTTTACAGCTTCCGCGCCCACAACCAGTTCCTGGAGGTGGGGCTCAAGTGGGGGCTTGTGGGTCTGGCCTTGTACCTAGGGCTCCTCTATTGGGGCCTAAAAGGGCTAAGCCAACTATCTCCCGCCGCCACCGGGCTTTTGGCCGTGCACCTCTTCTTCCTCTTCTGGTTCGCCATTCCCGAGGGGGAAGGGGCCATCTGGGCCCTATGGGGGGCGGGTCTGGCCGGGGGCTTGCGGGGCCAGGAGCTCCCGAAGGCGATGGGAGCTGGGGAAGCGGCGTAGCCCCTCGCGCAGGGCCCGCTGGGCCTCCTCGGGCTTGCCCGCCCCCAGGGCGCTTTGCGCCCAGAGGAGGTAGAAGCTTTCCCGGGCGTTGGGGAAGCGCCGGGCGAGCTCCCGGGAGAGAAGGAGGCGTTCCTCAGGGTCTTGGGTGTGCTCCCAGGCTAGGGTCAGGGGCCAGGGGGATAGGGGGTAGCGCCGCTGGGCTTCGGCCAGGAGGCGCGCGGCCTCCTCTCGGGAAGCCTGAAGCACGGCCTTGGCCGTGTCTTGGGGAAAGTAGAGGTGTTGCCGGGCACAGGCTGCTCCCTGGCAGGGCCAGAACCAGTAGAGGGTGGCAAGGGATGCGGCCAGGAGGCCCGCGACGCCCAAGGTCCGGGGGGCGGCGGGCTGGGGGAAGGCGCCCAGGAGGAGGAAGGCTAGGGCCAGGTAGCCTGGGTAGTAGCCGCTCACGTCAAAGAGCATGGGGGTCCAAAGCCCCAGGACGGCCAAGGACCAGGGCCAGTCCTGGCGGCCCAAGCCCTGCAGGGAAGGAAGGAGCAAGGCCAGGAGGAGGATGAAACGGGGCCAGCCCCCCGTGGCCAGGGTTTCCAAGAAGTGGTTGTGGGGGCTACGGGACCAGACCCCAGGAAGGCCCGGGTAGTCCATGTAGGCCTCAAAAACCTGGCTGTAGGCCCCGTTGCCCACGCCTAGGGGGTGGTCCAGAGCCAGGCGCAGGGCGAGGCGCCACATGTGGAGCCGGGCTTCCACGTTGCCCATGGCCGGGGTTCCTTGCCCGGGGCTTTCCCCTTGGGCCTCCGCCTGGGTGAGGGCCAGTTTGTAGGTCAGGGCGTTCAGGAGGGCGTTTCCGGGCACCACCCCTTCCAGGAGGACCACTCCGGCACCAAGGGCGAGAAAAAGGAGGAGGCTCCTCCAGCCCGCTTCCCGGGCCAGAAGGAGGAGGGCCGAGGGCAGGAGCAAAAGGAGGGGCAGATAGACCGCCCGCGCCCCGGAGATGAGGGCGGCGTAAAAGGCGAGGACCGCCAGGAGGAAGCTTGCTACCCCATAGGCCTCGACCCGGCCCGCCCGGGCGAGGAAAAGGGGAAGCGCCCCCAGGGCCAAGGCACCCAGGAGGTAGTGGTGGGAGCCGGAAACGTAGCTCACAAGGCCCGCCTGCCAAAGGGCCAAGGCGGTGTAGAGCCCGTCCAGGAGGAGAAGGGCTAAAAGGATTAGAACGCCCAAGCGCCACCGCCCCGCCGCTAGGGCCACCAAGGCCCAGAGCTCCCACAAGGAGGCCACTAGGGTGTGCCCCGGGGCCAGGCTCCAGAGGAGGCTCAGAAGCCCCCAGCCCCACCAGGCCCAGGCCAAGGCGGAAGGGCCCTGATGGAGGCCGATGAGTAGGGCAAGACCCGCCACGGCGTGGGGAGCGAGAACGGGGGGGGTGAACGCGTGGTAGGGCTGGTGCCAGAGATAGAAGAAGGCTAAAAGGCATACAAGTATGGGGAACACCCACCCACATTCCGCACCCCCTTCACTCCAGCAGGTGATATCGCCCGGCCCCCAGGAGGCGCACCGCGGTCTCGTGATGGGGAGCCAGGTTGAGGACGAACCACCTGCCCCCCAGCTC
>NZ_JAKTNS010000039.1:0-18858 GCF_022760915.1 Thermus thalpophilus
GAGTGGTCCCCACATTTTTACTCGTCCAGTCTCACATGTGTCTGTCCGGGTTCAGATGAGGGTCAAAAGTGCCCTCTAGGAGCGAAATTTCTCCACCTCAGCGTAAACGTCGCGAAAGACGCCCGGGATGGGGGCGTGGGGCTTGTGCACCCGCACCCTAACCCCCTCCAGGCGGGGAAAGGCCGCCAAAAGGGCCTCCGCCAGGTGGTCCGCCAGGGCCTCAATGAGGTAGAAGCGCCTGTGGCGCACCGCCTCCTCCACCAGGGCGTAGACGGCGGCGTAGTCCACGGTTTCCTCCAAGCGGTCCCCCTTACCCTCAAAGGGCACGGAAAGCCACAGGTCCACCACGAACCGGGCCCCAAGCCGCCCCTCCTCGGGCATGACCCCGTGGCGGCCGTAGAACTCCAGACCCAAAAGGGCGATGGTCCCCATGGCCTTACCCCCAAAGGGCCCGCCACACCGCCAAGGCCTCCCGGTGGGCGGCCACGTCGTGCACCCGGAGGATCCTCGCCCCCTTAAGAACGGCGTAGAGGTGGGCGGCCACGGAGCCTACTAAGCGCCTTTCCGGCACCTCCACCCCCGTGAGCTCCCCGATGGTGCGCTTGCGGGATAACCCCACCAAGACCGGGTGGCCCAGGGCCACGATCTCCTCCAGGCGCTTTAGGAGGGCGAGGTTGTGCTCCAATAGCTTCCCGAAGCCGAAGCCCGGGTCCAGGACCACCTGGGGAACCCCGGCCTTGAGCGCCCTTTCCGCCTGGGCCTTGAGGAAGTCCCGCACCTCCTTCACCACGTCCCCATAGCGGGCGTGGGCCATCATGGTCTTGGGATCGGGCACGGGCATGTGCATGATGACGGCGGGTACCCCGAACCGGGCGGCCAGGGCCACCATGCGCTCGTCGCGCAGGCCTGTGACGTCGTTTAGGAGGTGGGCGCCGAGCCTCAAGGCCTCCTCCGCCACCTCGGGCTTGCGGGTGTCCACGCTCACCGGCACCCCCAGGGAAAGCACCGCCTCCAAAACGGGCAAAAGCCTCCGCTTCTCCTCCTCCACGGGCACGGGGTCGGCCCCAGGCCGGGTGGACTCGGCCCCCAGGTCCAGGAGGTCCGCCCCTTCCGCCACCATCTCCCGGGCCCGGGCCAGGGCCTTTTCCGGGTCCAGGTAGCGGCCCCCGTCGGAGAAGGAGTCGGGGGTCAGGTTGAGGATGCCCATGAGGAGGGGGCGTTCCAGGGAAAGGCTGCGGTCCCGAAGCCAAAGCACGCCTGGATTATAGTGAAGCGGAGGTGAAAGTATGCGCCTTCTGGCGGCGGTAGACCTGGGAGAAGGCCTCGAGGCCCTGGTGGCCACGGCCCGCCACCTGGAAAGGGGGCTTGGGGTGGAGGCCGAGCTTTTGCACGTGGTGCCCACCCCTTACTTTGACGCCCTGGCCCAACGCTTCCCCGAGCTTAAAGAAACCCTGGAGGCCGCCTTAGCCCAGGCGGAAGCCCGGGTGCGGGAGGCCCTTTTGGCCACGGGGATCAAGGCCCGGGTCCTCCGGGGCTTTCCCGCCCAGGTGGTGGCGGGGGAGGCGCAGAAAAGCCGCCTGGTGCTCCTGGGGCAACGGGGGACGGGGACCCTCGAGGCCCTGGCCCGGGGCGGCCTAGCCCGCTACCTCCTCCACCGGGGGGAGGTGCCCGTCCTCCTCTTGCCCAAGCCCCTAACCGCCCCCAAGCGCATCGCCGTGGGCCTGGACGAAAGCCCGGCAAGCCTCGCCGCCTTCCGGGTGGCGGAGGCTTGGGGCAAGGCCCTGGGGGCGGAGGTCTTCGCCCTGCATCTGGTGAGCGGCAAGGGGGGCTGTTGTTTCCCCACCTACCTGGACCCGGAAAGGCTTTCCCTGGCGGAGGTGTTGGAGCGGGCCAAGGGCTTCCTGGAAGGCCTCCTCAAGGCCACGGGGGTGGTGGAGGTATCCCCCGGGGAGGACGAGCTGGACCTGGTGCGCCTGGCCCAGGCCCGGCAAGCCGACCTTTTGGTCCTGGGCTCCAAGGCCAAAAGCACCTGGCGGCACCGCCTGGGGCGCATGGTGGAGGTGCTCGCCGCCCAAAGCCCCCTGCCCCTTTTGGTGGTTCCCGAGGCCACGGTCTGGTAAGGTAAGGCCCATGCGCCGCGGGCCAGGGTGGTTCCTCCGCCTCTCCGCTTACTGGTTTGCCACCAGCTTCAAGTGGTTCTTGGTCCTTCTGGTACTCCTCCCCGCCAAGGTGGCGGAGCTTTCCCCCCCCGAGGAGAAGGCGAGCCGCCTGGGCTTCCTCTTCGCCTTGGGAGCGGTGATGGCCATTTTGGGCCCTCCCGTCATGGGGTACCTTTCCGACCGCTTGGGGAAAAGGCGGCCCTTTCTCCTTTGGGGTAGCCTCCTCACCGCCTTGGCCCTCCTGCTCCTCGCCCACGCCCCGAGTTACGGGGTTCTCCTCCTTGCCTATCTCCTCCTCCAGGTGGCGGACGACCTGGCCACGGGGCCCTATAGCGCCCTCATCCCCGACCTGGTGGCCAAGGGGGAGCGGGGCCTGGCCTCGGGCTACATGGGGGTGCTCCAGGTCTTCGGCCAGGTCCTGGGGGGGGCGGTGGGCTTCCTCCTCCCCCTTGCCCCCCAGGCCTATTTGGCGGCCTTGGTAAACCTCTTGGGAGCGAGCCTAAGCCTCCCCTTGGTGCCCGAAACCTTGCCCCGCTCCTCCCAACGCCCTTTCCTCCAGGCCATGGCCGCTCCCTGGCAAGACCGGGACTTCCTCCTCGTCTACCTCACCCGTTTCCTGGTCATGCTGGGCTTCTACCTGGCCCAGACCTACCTCCAGTACTACCTGGCGGACGTGGTGCGGACCTTCCAAGCCCTGGGCCGGACCCTCACCCAAGAGCCCTTCCAGGCGGTGGCCCTTCTGGGCCTCCTCATCTCCTTGGGAGCGGGGCTTGCCAGCGTGCCCGCCGGCCGGGCCTCGGACCGGCTTGGCCGCAAGCGCCTCATCTACCTCTCGGGGGCGGGGCTTGGGGCCATGATGCCCTTCATCCTCCTTGTTCCCCGCTACGACCTCCTCCTCATCCTTTCCCTCCTCTTCGGGCTCTTCTACGGCATCTATCTAGCGGTGGACTGGGCCCTGGTGGCGGACGTGCTGAAAGACCCCGAGGCCCACGCCACGGACATGGGCCTTTGGCAGACCTCCATCGTGGTGCCCCAGGTGCTGGCTGGGGCCTTTGGCCGGCCCTTGGATCTCCTCAATGCCCGGGAAGAGGGCCTCGGCTACCTGGTCCTCTTCCTCCTGGCCGGGGGTTTCTTCCTCCTAGGGGCCTTTTTGGTGGCCCCCATCCGCCGGGCCCACTAGCGGGCCGAACTTGGAAAAGATGCCTTCTGAACGCATTGACACCTATTCCCTCCCCGGGTAGGATAGGACCGGTTTTCTTGGGGGGTGAAAATATGCGCTTTCTTTTGGGCATATCCCGCGCTATCGACGCCGCCACGGAGGCTGTTGGACAGGTGGTGGTCTGGCTGGTCTTGCTCGTGACGCTCCTTTCCGCAGGAAACGCGTTGATGCGCTACCTTTTCCACTACAGTTCCAACGCTTACCTCGAGGCCCAATGGTACCTCTTTAGCCTCATCTTCCTCTGGGGTGCTGGCTGGACTTTAAAGCACAGGGGTCACGTTCGGGTGGACGTCCTTTACTCTCGCCTTCCCCGCAAGGGGCAGCTTTGGATTGACCTTCTCGGCACCATCTTTTTCCTCATGCCCATGGTGGTGCTCATTCTCGTGTTGTCTTGGCCCATCGTGGCGGAGTCGGTGCGAATTCAGGAAATGTCCCCCGATGCAGGCGGTCTACCTCGCTGGCCCATCAAGCTCGCTTTGGTAATCGGCTTCGTTCTCCTTGGGCTTCAAGGCATCTCGGAAATAATCAAGATAAGCCTGGCTTTGGCCGGAAAGATTGAAATAAAAGAGGAGAGCCAAGAGGAGGTGGTCTGATGCCCTTTGAATGGATGGCCCCTTTAATGTTTGTAGCCCTAGTGGTGGTGTTGCTTTTGGGCTACCCTGTGGCCTTCTCTTTGGGAGCCGTGGGTTTGGGTTTCGCCCTAATAGGGATGCAATATGGGCATATCAACCTGGGGCTACTCCAGAATATTCCCTTACGCATCTTTGACACCATGCAGAACCAGCTCCTCCTCGCCGTCCCCTTTTTCACTTTTATGGGCTTGGTTCTGGAACGCAGCGGGATGGCCGAGGACCTCTTGGACACCCTCGGCCAACTGTTTGGCTCCGTACGAGGGGGATTGGCCTACGCCGTCATCCTGGTGGGCGCTTTGCTGGCCGCCACCACGGGTATCGTGGCGGCTAGCGTGATCGCCATGGGGCTCATTTCCCTGCCCATCATGCTTCGCTACGGGTACTCTACCCGCTTGGCCACGGGGGTTATCGCCGCCAGCGGCACCCTGGCCCAGATTATCCCCCCGAGCCTAGTGCTGATCGTGATGGCCGACCAGCTGGGGGTATCCGTGGGGGACATGTACCGAGCCGCTTTTGTGCCCGGTTTCATGCTGACTGGACTTTACGTTTTCTACGTGCTCCTTCTCACTCTTCTCCGTCCCCAGGTCGCCCCTGCCCTTCCCCTTGAAGCCCGCCCCTACTCGGGGTATGAACGGGGCGCGCTTTTGGGACTGCTCAGCTATGTGGTCCTCGCCCTCGTCCCTTGGGGGCTAACGCTTTGGGGATGGTCCAATACCGCCCTTTTGGATCTCGTTCTCCTCTTGGCGGGCGTGGGCTTGAGTTTTTATCTGTATGTGCGGAACCCGCTCTTCGCTCGCGTCTTGCGGGTGATGATACCCCCATTGGTCCTGATCTTTTTGGTCTTGGGAACCGTTTTTCTTGGAGTCGCGACCCCCACCGAGGGGGGGGCCATGGGGGCTGTGGGGGCGCTGTTGTTGGCCCTCCTAAGGGGCCGCCTCACCAAGGACGTCCTTGTCCAAGCCATGCGCGAGACCGCCAAGCTAACCAGCTTCGTGGTGTTCATCCTTGTGGGCTCGCGCATCTTTAGCCTGGTGTTCTACGGGGTGGACGGGGACCTTTGGGTGGAACACCTGCTGGCAGGCCTACCGGGAGGCCAGCTGGGGTTCTTGATCCTGGTCAACCTTTTCGTTTTCTTCCTGGCCTTCTTCCTGGATTACTTTGAGATTGCCTTTATCATTTTGCCGTTGTTGGTGCCAGCCATAAGGGCACTAGATATCAACCCCGTTTATTTTGGCGTCCTCCTCGGGGTCAACCTGCAGACCTCTTTTATGCACCCTCCCTTTGGCTTCGCCCTCTTCTACCTGCGCAGCGTAGCCCCTCCCTCGGTGAAGACCGTGGATATCTACTGGGGTGCGGTGCCGTTTATTCTCATCCAGCTCCTGATGGTGGGCTTGCTCCTGATATTCCCGGGCATTGTCCTTCGGTCCCTAGGCCCAGCCTGAAGCATGTAAGCGTATGGGGCCGGCAATTCCGCCGGCCCCCCATGCGCTTATACCCCCTAAAGAGCCGGGAAGGCGAAGGTTTCGTAGCCCAGTTCCGCCACCCCGAACCAGCGGTACTGCTCCTCGCGGAAGGCCTTCCAGGCGGTGTAGACCTTGCGGTAGGTGGCGTCCTTGGCCGCCTCCTCCTCGTACCAGTCAAAGGCCGCCTTTTGGGCCGCCTTCATGATCTCCGCAGGCCACTTCCTCAAGCGCACCCCCGCCTTGATGAGGCGCTGCAGAGCGGGAGGGTTTACCCGGTCATACTTTGCCAGCATAGAGAGGTTGGCCTCAGCGGCTGCCACCTCAAAGGCTTGCTGGTACTCTTTGGGGAGCTTCTGCCACTCCTTCAAGTTCACGTAGAAGGAAAGCTGGGGACCGGGCTCCCAGAAACCCGGGTAGTAGTAGTACTTAGCCACCTTGTAGAACCCCAACTTCTCGTCGTCGTAGGGCCCTACCCACTCCGTGGCGTCAATGGTGCCCCGCTCCAGGGCTGGGTAAATATCCCCTCCCGCCAGGACCTGGGGCACCACCCCCAGGCGGCTCATCACCTGGCCCCCGGGCCCGGGAATGCGCATTTTTAGGCCCTTGAGGTCGGCCAGGGTCTTGACCTCCTTGCGGAACCAGCCCCCCATCTGCGCCCCGGTGTTGCCCCCAGGGAACTGGATGATACCGAAGTCGGCGAAGATGGAGCGGAAGAGCTCAATCCCGCCCCCATAGTACATCCAGGCGTTCTGCTGCCGGGCTGTGAGGCCGAAGGGCACCGCGCAGTCAAAGGCCAAGACCTGCGCTTTGCCCACAAAGTAATAGCTGGCGGTGTGCCCGGCTTCCACCGTGCCCTGCTGCACCGCGTCCATCACCTGGAGGCCAGGCACGATCTCACCCGCCTGGTAAGGCCGGATCTGGAAGCGGCCTCCCGTTAGGGCAGAAACCCTTTCCGCCAGAACCTCCGCCGCCCCGTAGATGGTGTCCAGGCTCTTGGGGAAGCTGGAGGCTAGGCGCCAGCGGATGCTGGGCTGCGCCTGGGCGAACACCGGGCCAAACGCCGCGCTGGCTGCCACGCCGATACCCGCCTTCTTTAAGAAATCACGCCGCTTCATTTTGACCTCCTTAGCGGTCCGAGGGGATTATACCCCACCCCTGGGCCGGAAGCGCAAGCCCCTCTCGCAACCCCATGCGGTCCCCCACCCTACCAGGACTACCCCCTCGGGTAAGGTTCCTTACCTCGAGGCTCAGTAAACATAAAAATGCGTTTCCTCCACCTGGTGGCGGGCCGCCCTCGAGGCCTCCACATAAAGCCTAAGCCGGGCGTCCCAGTCGGTGTAGACGCCCTCCAAGCGCGCAGCCCCAGGCTCGGAATCGGTGTAGACCGCCCGCACCCGGTGTAGGCCCCTTGGGGGCGTGAGGACGTAGCGGTAAGCCCCGGGAGGCAGAACGTGGGTGCCGCGGGGGAGATAAAAGCGGTCCAAGGTATATGTGCGGCCATCCGGGTCCACCACCACCAGGCTCACCCAGCCAGGGAAGGCCAGGGTGAGGAAAAACCGCACCTCTTCCCCCACGAAGTAGGTGGCTCCCGCTCCCCGGTCCGGCTCAAAGCGAAGGATAGCGGGGGTAAAGTCCAAGCGGTAGGAGAGGGTGAGGCCCTCCAGGGTCACCGCACACCCCGAAAGGAGCCCCGCCAACACCAGGGCCAAAAGGCGCATGGGCACCTCCTCCCTTTAGCCTACGCCCTCCCCTTCCCCCTCGCCTTCAGAAAACCTTAAGGGAGCCTGGGCCACGGGGGCGAAGCGCCGCCGGTGGATGGGGGAAGGCCCGAGGGCATGAAGCGCCCTTTGGTGCTCCTCGGTGCCGTAGCCCTTGTGCTGGGCGAAGCCGTAGCCGGGGTAAAGCCGGTCCAACTCCTCCATGAGGGCGTCCCGGTGCACCTTGGCCAGGATGCTGGCCGCCGCCACGGAGGGGCTTTGCTGGTCCGCCTTGGGTGGGGCCAGAAGGGGAAGGGGGGTAGAAAGGGCCAGGTAGTCTGTGACCAGGGCCTGGGGAGCGGGGGAAAGCGCCCGAAGCGCCCGCTCCGCCGCCAAAAGGGTGGCCTTCAGCACCCCAAGCCGGTCCACCTCCTCCACCTCCGCCACCCCCAGGGCCCAAGCCAGGGCCAGGCGCTTCACCTCCTCCGCCAAGCGGGAGCGGGCTTTGGGGGTGAGGAGCTTGGAGTCGCGAAAGGGGTAGTGCCCCGGGGGCAGGACCACCGCCCCCACCACGATGGGCCCCGCCCAGGCCCCCCGGCCCGCCTCGTCCAGACCCGCCACCCGCAGGCCCCTCCGCCAGAAAACGGCCTCCAAAGGCTCCACGGCTCCCCCAAAGAGCCTACCCTGAGGCCCTAAAGCGGTAAAGCGGGGCCAAAGCCCAAAATCGCCTCCCTTTGGTGGCGGCGCGGCCCACAAGCTTTTGCGGCGGATGATGGGACGGCTCAAAGCCTACCACGCCAGTCAGCTGGACCAGGTGGCTTGACAAGGAAGACCGTATCAATCCCCTTACGGGGAAGCATCTCGTGCAACGAGGCCGTTCAGTACCCGGAGGACGTGAGCTTCATTGTTGTCGCAATCCCCTTACGGGGAAGCATCTCGTGCAACTAAAAAATGAGGTGTTCAGTTTGCGGCGGGGCCACCACGTCGCAATCCCCTTACGGGGAAGCATCTCGTGCAACGCTTTGTTCTCGCGTGTGGGGCGAACCCATGCTCGTCGTCGCAATCCCCTTACGGGGAAGCATCTCGTGCAACCGTGGGGGCAAGAAGCACAGAGGCGGGCCCAGCTCCTCTTCGTCGCAATCCCCTTACGGGGAAGCATCTCGTGCAACTGGAAGTTTGTAATGGGCGAGTGTGGTGCGGTAATGTTGGGGGGTCGCAATCCCCTTACGGGGAAGCATCTCGTGCAACGCGGCCCCTCGAGGTTGAGGGGGCCTTGGCTAGCGACCCTGGTCGCAATCCCCTTACGGGGAAGCATCTCGTGCAACTCAGGGCGGCGCTCGCGTTGTGTAGCGGGTATGTGGAAGGGTCGCAATCCCCTTACGGGGAAGCATCTCGTGCAACCTAGCGCTAGTGGTCGCCGTCTTTTGCCGCTAGCCCGGCGGGTCGCAATCCCCTTACGGGGAAGCATCTCGTGCAACGCGCTTCTCAAGGTCCATGAGGTACTCGCCCACCCGCAAGTCGCAATCCCCTTACGGGGAAGCATCTCGTGCAACCTCATGGTAGCTATTTGGCTAGCTATAGCGCACTAGCCGTCGCAATCCCCTTACGGGGAAGCATCTCGTGCAACCCTCGCTGAACTCGCCTGCGACGGGGTGATGCCGGAGTGGGTCGCAATCCCCTTACGGGGAAGCATCTCGTGCAACAAGTGAACTGGGGGCGCGTGGCGATAGGCGTATGGCTCGGGGGTCGCAATCCCCTTACGGGGAAGCATCTCGTGCAACTCGTTCTTCAGCAAACTTACGACTTAATAGCGCAATACGGGTCGCAATCCCCTTACGGGGAAGCATCTCGTGCAACGTGAGGAATGAGGGCGAGAGTATGAAGAAGTCCAAGTCAATGGTCGCAATCCCCTTACGGGGAAGCATCTCGTGCAACCCGATCCCGAGATACGGGAAGGGGTTTTGGCCAACCCGTGGGGTCGCAATCCCCTTACGGGGAAGCATCTCGTGCAACGAGGGCTCGGCAGCGGGACGCAGCTTGTGGCCGTGGTGTCGCAATCCCCTTACGGGGAAGCATCTCGTGCAACTCGTCAACCCCAATGGGGTCGTGGCCGTCCCTTCCGAACACGTCGCAATCCCCTTACGGGGAAGCATCTCGTGCAACGTTCATGGGGGCTAACGCCATCACGTATCGCACCGGGAAAACGGCGTCGCAATCCCCTTACGGGGAAGCATCTCGTGCAACTGTACCCCTCTCATAATCCCGTCCTGGACATCGCTCTTAGAGGGGGGGTTTGTGAGAAAGATGAAGTTTGGAATATACATAGGCCGTATAAAGGCCTTTTTTGAGGGTTTAGCTCGTCCGCAAGCTACTTGCGAAAGGGGCGATGAGAAAGTGAAAGCGCATATTCGCCTTCCCCAAGGGTAAAACTGGCTTTCAAGGTCCCCCGTCCGAGCCTCGGACAAGGCCATTATAGCAGATGAGCGCAACGGTACACTCAGTACATACTTGCCACAAAAGAAAGCTTATAGACACCGCTATACTATGAAAAAGTGTTAAACGGGCCTTCGCCCCTACATTTAGGCGAATAAAGGAAGCAACTATCTCATCCTAAAGTGTAGGGGCGTGCTCCCCTGGCCCGCCAAGGTGCGGGGTGGCCCCTGGGGTGGAACTGGGTTAGGGCTCCCAAAGAGGCGCTCTGGCGAGGAAAGGCCCAAAGCCTCCTCCTCATCGCCGAGGCCAACACTGGACGTCTCCGTAGGGCTTCTTCCCGACTTCGGAGCGGTGCGGCCCCCTCGAGGCCCTTGGCCTACTATAGGGGCATGAAGGCCCGCGCCACCTGCCCCCTGGACTGCCCCGACGCCTGCAGCCTCCTCCTCACCCTGGAGGGAGGCCGTCTGGCGCGGGTGGAGGGGGACCCCCGCCACCCCATCACCCGGGGCTTCGCCTGCGCCAAGACCTACCGCTACCCCGAAAGGGTTAAGGAAAGGCTACGCCACCCCCTGCGCCGGGTGGGGCGCAAGGGGGAGGGGCGGTTTGAAAGGGTCTCCTGGGAAGAGGCTTTGGACGAGATCGCGGACAGGCTCAAGGCCGTCTTGGACACCCACGGGGGCGAGGCGGTCCTGCCCTACCACTACGCCGGCACCATGGGGCTCATAGAGAGCCAGCACCCCCTGGCCTTCTTCCGGGCCATCGGGGCGAGCGAGCTCCTGGAGACCATCTGCGCCACAGCGGGAAGCGCCGCCTGGGAGATGACCTACGGCCCCCGCCTGGCCCCCGACCCCGAGGACATCCCGGAAAACGCCCGCTACATCCTCCTTTGGGGCATCAACAGCCTCTCCACCAACAGCCACCTCACCCCCTTCCTCAAGGAGGCCAAGGCCCGGGGGGCCAAGGTGGTGCACATTGACCCCTACGAGAACCGGACGAGCCGCTTCGCCCACCTGCACCTCAAGATCCGCCCCGGCACCGACGCCGCCTTGGCCTACGCCCTGGCCCACGTCCTCTTCCGGGAGGGCCTGGTGGACTGGGCCTACCTGGCGGAGGCGGCCACGGGGGTGGAGGCGTTCCAGAAGGAGGCGGAAGCTTGGCCCCCAGAGCGGGCGAGCGCCCTCACCGGAATAGAAAAGGAAGCCATAGAGGCCCTGGCCCGGGAGCTGGGCGAGGCCAAGCGGGTTTTCCTGCGGGTGGGCTACGGCATGACCCGCCACCCCGGGGGCGGGAACGCCTTAAGGGCGGTGATCCTCCTCCCCGCCCTCCTCGGGGCCTGGCGCTACCCGGGCTCTGGGGCCATGCTCTCCACCAGCGGGGCTTTTTTCCTCAACAAGCGCCATCTCGGGGGGCGGCACCTCCTGGAGGGAAGCCACCCCCATGAGGGCTACTTCCGCCCCAACCCCCAGGTCCGGGCCATCAACATGAACCAGCTCGGCACCGCCCTCACCGAGCTTGACCCGCCCATACGGCTCCTCTTCGTCTTCAACAGCAACCCCCTGGTGGTGGCCCCGAACACGGGGAAGGTGCGGGCGGGGCTGGCGCGGGAGGACCTCTTCACCGTGGTCCTGGAGCAGGTGAGGACGGAAACCGCCCTCTTCGCCGACTACCTCCTCCCCGCCACCTTTTTCTACGAGCACCCGGACCTCTACACGAGCTACGGCCACTACTACCTCTCCTGGAACGAGCCCTTGGCCGAGCCCGAGGGGGAGGCAAGGCCCAACACCTGGGTCTTCCGGGAGCTCGCCAAGCGGCTCGGCCTGAAGGAGCCCACCCTCTACTGGAGCGCCGAGGAGGTGGCCCGAAGCCTCCTCGCCACGGACCACCCCTTCCTGGAGGGCATCACCCTGGAAAGGCTTAAGGCGGAGGGCTTCCTCAAGCTCAACCTCCCCAAGCCCTTCCTGCCCTTTGCCAAGGGCCCCGTGCGCTTTAGCCCCCCTCCGGCGGTCATCCCTACGGAGCCCCGGCCCGGCTACCCCTTGATCCTCCTCACCCCGCCCGCCCACCGCTTCCTCAACACCACCTACGGGAACGTGGAGGCCCTGGTGGCGGCGGAAGGGGGGGAGCCCGTGCTCCTCATCCACCCCCTGGACGCCGAGGCCCGGGGCATACGGGACGGGATGCTCGTCCAGATCCACTCCCCTTGGGGGCGGATCACCCGGAAGGCCCGGGTGAGCGAGGCCCCGAGGCCCGGGGTGGTGGTCCTCGAGGGCACCTGGTGGGAGAAATGGGCCCCCGACGGCAAAGGGGTGAACCACCTCACCGGGGAGGGGCTCACGGACCTGGGGGGCGGGAGCACCTTCCACAGCACCCCGGTGGAGGTGGAGCCCCTGCGCCTTGCCGGATTTGCGCCGGGGCCACAATCCTGCTAGGCTAGGAGGGTGCGCGAGGGGGTGCCCAGGAAGCGCTCCGTGGCCCTGGCCGCCTGGGGGGAAGAGGGGCTTCTCCTCGTCCTGCGGCCGGAGGGGGACCCGGAGTTCGGGGGGGCCTGGGGGCTTCCCGCCGTGAGCCTGGAAGGGGAGGAAACCCCGGAGGAGGCCGCCTTCCGCGTGGCCCGGGAAAAGCTCGGCACCGCCCTGGCCCAGGCTAAGCCCCTCGCCTTCGGCGTGGAGGACAGGCCCCGCTACACCCTGGAGTTATGGGTCTTTGAGGGGCGCCTCGCCGATCCCCCCAAGCTCCCCGAGCCCAAACCCGGCAAGACCTACTACGCCGCCTTCCGCTATGGGCACCCCGAGGACCTCAAGGAGGCGGCCCGGCGGGGCTCCTTGTGCAGCCGGCTTTACCTGGCGGTGAAAGGGCTTTGCCCATGACGGAAACCCTGGTCCTGGTAAACCTCTTCCACGAGCTGGCCCTCAAGGGGCAAAACCGCCCCTTTTTCCTGAAGAAGGCCAAGGCCCACGTGCGGGAAGCCCTCCAGGGGCTTGGGGCGGTCTTGGAGGCGGACTGGTCCATGGCCCTCCTCTTCCGCTTGGAGGAGGCGGCCTGGACGGAGGCCCAATCCCGGCTCCAGGACACCCTGGGGGTGGAAAGCTTCGCCCGGGTCCTGCGGGTGCCCCCAAGCCTCGCCGCCTTGGAAAGCGCCTTGGAGAGGGTGTTGGCGGAGGAGCGCTTCCACAGCTTCCGCATCACCGCCAAGCGCTCGGACAAGACCTTCCCCCTCACCTCCCCCGAGATAGAGCGGCGCCTGGGGGCCTTCGTGAAGGCAAGGACGGGGGCCCAGGTGCGGCTTAAGGGGGCGGAGCGGGAGTTCGTGGTGCGCATCCTCCCGGGGGCGGCCCTTTTGGAGGTGGCCCGCCACCCGGGGCCAGGGGGGCTTCCCCCTGGGGTTTCCGGGAAGGTGGTGGCCCTCCTCTCGGGGGGCATAGACTCCCCCGTGGCCGCCTACCGCCTAATGCGCCGGGGGGCGGAGGTGGTCCTCGTCCACTTCCACCCCTTCCCCCTCCTCTCCGGGGCGAGCCGGGAGAAGGCCATGGCCCTGGCCGAGCGCCTCGCCCGCTTCCAGCACCGCCTCCGCCTCCACCTGGTGCCCTTCAGCGAGGTGCAGCGGCGGATCATCGTGGAGGCCCCCACCCCCTACCGGGTGGTCCTCTACCGCCGCTACATGCTCCGCATCGCCGAGGCCATCGCCCGGGAAGAGGAGGCCTTGGCCCTTTGCACGGGGGACAGCCTAGGCCAGGTGGCCTCCCAGACCCTGGAAAACCTCCACGTGGTGAACCAGGCGGCCACCCTCCCCGTCTTCCGCCCCCTCATCGGGCTGGACAAGCAGGAGATCATGGCCGAGGCCAAACGCATCGGCACCTACCCCATCTCCATCCTCCCCGACGAGGAGTGCTGCACCCTCTTCGCCCCCAAGCACCCCGTGACCCGGGCGAGGCTGGAAGTGGTCCTGGAGGCCGAGGCCCGCCTGCCCACGGCGGAGCTCGTGGCCTTGGCCCTAAAGGAGCGGGAGGTGGTCACCTACGCCTGGCCGGGGCGGAAGCCCCTGGGAGAGGCGGAGGAAAAGGCTTTTATAATGGAGCATGGAACTCCTCGAGGCTAAAGCCCTTCTGGAACGGGGCGAAACCACCCCTTTGGCCCTTTTGGAGGAGGCGCTGGAGCGGGCCACGGCCTTCGCCGACCGCAACGCCTTGGCCTATCTGGACGAAGAGGCCGCCCGCAAGGAGGCGGAGGCCCTCACGGAGGAGCTCAAGCGGGGTCAGGTACGGGGTCCCCTCCACGGCCTGCCCCTCACGGTAAAAGACCTCTTCCCCGTGAAGGGGATGCCCACCCGAGCGGGGACCCGCGCCCCCCTTCCCCCCCTTCCCGAGGAGGCCCAGGCGGTGCGGCGGCTCAAGGAGGCGGGGGCCCTGGTCTTCGCCAAGGCCAACATGCACGAGATCGCCTTGGGGATCACCGGGGAAAACCCCTGGACGGGCCCGGTGCGCAACGCCATTGACCCCACCCGCCAAGCGGGAGGCTCCAGCGGCGGGAGCGCCGTGGCGGTGGCCCTGGGCATCGGCCTCGCCTCCTTGGGCACGGATACCGGGGGTTCCATCCGCATCCCCGCCGCCTTCAACGGGGTGGTGGGCTTCAAGCCCTCCTACGGCCGCATCTCCTTGGAAGGGGCTTTGCCCCTTTCCCGCTCCACCGACCACGCCGGGCCCCTCGCCAAGACGGTGCGGGACGCCCACTTTCTCACGGAGATCCTGGCGGGGGAAAGCATACCCCTAGAAGCCCCCCAGAACCCCACCTTCGGCGTTCCCACGGACTTTTTGGAGGGTAGGCTGGGCCACGGGGTGAGGCGGGCCTTCCTGCGGCTCCTGGAGGACCTCCCCACCCTGCGGGCGGAGGTGAAGGAGGTTTCCCTGCCCCTTAAGGGGGTCTACGAGGTCTACACCCGCCTGGTGCGCTACGAGGCGGCCCGCATCCACGAAAGAGCCCTAAAGGAGCACCCGGAAGGCTTCTCCCTCCCGGTTCGGGAAGCCCTCCTGGCGGGCCTCGCCCTCACGGAGAAGGACTACCGCGACGCCGTGGCGGAGCGGGAGGCCCTGCGCCTGGAGCTCATGAAGGCCCTGAGGGGGGTGGACGCCCTCCTCCTCCCCGCCCAACCCCTCCCCGCCCCCCCCTTGGGCACGGAGGAGGTGGAGCTGGAATCGGGCAGGAAGAGCCACCGGGAAGCCTTCATCACCCTCACCCTCCCCTTTAGCCTCTTGGGGGTGCCCACCCTGGCCCTCCCCTTCGCCCGGGTGGAGGGGATGCCCGTGGGGCTCCAGGTGGTGGGGCCCTACGCCGAGGACGGCCGGGTGCTCGCCATCGGGGGCTGGTTGGAGGAGCGCCTAAAGTAGGGCGTAGAGGAGGGCTAGGCTTAAGAGGGTGAGGGGAAGGCCGAAGCGGAGGTGCTCCCCAAAGCCCATCCACACCCCTTCCTTCCCCGCCCCTTCGGCCACGATGAGGTTGGCCACGCTGGCGAGGAGGGTGAGGTTTCCCGCCAAGGTGCTCCCCCCCGCCAGGAGGAGCCAGTCCTCGGGGCTTTGGGCCAGGGGGGCGAGGAGGAGCACCGCGGGCACGTTGGAGATGAGGAGGGAAAGCGAGGTGGCGGCGAGGAGAAGCCCCAAGGGGGTGGCCGCCAAGGGGAGAAGGGCCTCGGCCAGGCCCAGGCGCCTCACCCCCTCCGTGAGGAGGAAAAGCCCGCCGAACATCACCAAAAGCTCCCAGTCCACCCGCTGGAAGTAGCGCTCGGAGCGGAGCCTCCGGGTGAAGAGGAGAAGCCCCGCCGCCACCAGGGCCCCCTGGGCCATGGGGTAGCCCAGGAGGAAGGCCAAAAGGAGCCCAAGGGCCACGGCGAGGCCCTTCCGGAGGAGGGCGGGGTGTAGCCGGTAGCGCAAGGGGGGAAGGGGCGGCAGGGGCTTTAGGGAGCGCGCCTCGGGGTAGAGGAGGGCGAGGAGGAGGACCTGGAGGCAAAGCCCCAGGAGGGCGGGAAGCCAAAGGTTCCGGACAAAGTCCAGGTAGCCAAGGCCCGAAAGGCTCGCCACCAGGATGTTCTGCGGGTTGCCCGTGGGGGTCAAGAGGCTCCCCGTGTTCACCGCCCCCATGAGGGCGAGAAGGTAGGGCACGGGGTTCAGGCCAACCCCCTGGACCACCCGCACCACCAGGGGGGTGAGGAGGAGGGCCATGGTGTCGTTGAGGAAGAGGGCGGAAAGGAGCCCGGCCCCAAAGGTGAGGAGGACGAGGAGGGAGAAGGGGCTTTTCGCCAGGCGCAAGAGGGCCTCCGCCGCCAGGCCGAAGAAGCCGGCGTAGGAGAGCTGGGCGTTTAGGACCATGACCCCGAAGAGGAAGGCCAGGGTTTCGGCGTCCAGGGCGTGCCAGGCCTCCTCCAGGTCAAAGGTCCCGAGGAGGAGGAGAAAACTCCCCCCCACGAGCGCCACCCCGGCCCGGTTCATGCGGAAGCCGGGAAGCCCCCCCAGGGCGAGGCCCAGGTAGGCGAGGAGAACCACCAAGAGCCTAAGGGCTTCCATAAAGGCGGGCCTCGAGGCGGGCCTTCACCTGGGGCCACTCCTCCCGCAGGATGCTGTAGATCACGTCGTCGCGAAAGGTCCCATCGGGGAGCCTGCGGTTTTTCCGGAGCACCCCCTCCCGCACCGCCCCTAAGGACTCCAAGGCCCTTTGGCTCCGCTCGTTGTTCCGGTTCACCTTGAACTGGACCCGCTCCGCCCCAAGAACTTCAAAGGCGTGGCGGAGGAGAAGGTACTTGGCCTCTTTGTTGGCGGGGCTGCCCCAGAAGGCCTTGAAGATCATGGTGCCGATCTCCAGCTTCCCGTGCTCGGGCTCGGGGGCGAGGACGGAGATGCGCCCCGCCAGGGCCTCCCCCAGGTAGACCGCCCAGTTCACCCGGCCGGGCTCGGAAAGCAGGGCCTCCAGGTGGGCCCTCAAAGCCTCCTCCGTGGGGGCCAAGGGGATGCGGCTCAGGAAGCGGTAGACCTCGGGATCGTAGTGGGCGAGGAAACCGGGAAGGTGGGCCAGGCTTAAGGGTTCTAGGCGCACGTACCGCCCCTCCACGCGCTCGGGAAAGGTCCACATGGACCCATTATCCTGGGAAAGCGTGGAAACCCTAAAGGCGGTCTTAGCCCTCCTCCACCTCCCCCACCGGGGAAGCGCCACGGACCTCGAGGCCGAAGCCTTCCGGCGCCTCAAGGCCTTCTTGGCGGAGAAGGGCATCCAGGCGGAAACCCTCCCCTTCCGGGGGGTGAGGAGCTACGGCACGGAACTCCTCGCCATTAGCCTCCTCCTCGCCCTAAGCCCCCTCTCCCCCATCCTCCCCCTCCTGGGGGTCCTCGGCTTTTTCCTTTACTTCAGCGGCCAGCGCCCCTGGAGCTTCCTCCTGGACCGCTACCCCTCGCAAAACCTCTTGGCCTGGAAGGGAAAAGGGGAACGGGCGCTCGTCCTCATGGCCCACGTGGACACCGCCAAGACCTTTTTCCTCTACCACCCCAAACGGGTAAGGAGCTTCCGGCAAAACTTCTTGGCAAACGCCCTTCTCGCCTTTCTAAGCCCCCTCTTGGCATTTACCCCCTTGAAGTGGCCCCTAGGCTTTTACTTCCTCCTGCAAGCAGCCCTTCTCCTTCACCGGGAGTTAAGGGCGGCCTACGTGGAAGGGGCCAACGACAACGCCAGCGGGGTGGCGGTGGCCACGGCCCTTTTCCTCGCCACCGAGCCCCCCAAGGGGTGGCGGCTCGGCCTCGCCCTCACGGGGTGCGAGGAGGTGGGGGCCCTGGGGGCCAAGGCCCTGGCCCGCCGACTGCCCCAAGGGGCCCTCCTCCTCAACCTGGACAACGTGGGCCGGGGGGAGCTTTTCTACGTGGAGGGAGAGGGCATGCTCCGCTACACCCCTTATCGCGGGCCCCTTCTGGAAGCCGCCCGCAAAACCCCAGGGGCCCAACCCCTTCGCTACCGCCTGGCCTACTTTGACGCCTTGCCCCTGGCGCAAAGGGGCTTTCCCACCCTCACCCTCATCCGGTTGGAAGGGGGCGTACCCCCCGACTGGCACTGGCCCACGGACACCTTCGCCCGCCTGGACCTCGAGGCCGTGGCGGATACCTTCGCCTACGGCCGGGCGCTTTTGGCCCGGGTGTGGGACATCACGCCCTAGGCAAACCCCGGCTCCCGGGCCAGAAGGGCCAAGAACGCCGCCGCACCCTGCACCATGGGGCCCCGCCAGTCCGCGGCGGTCTTGTCCCCTAGGCCCAGGTACTGCGCCCAAAGGGTAGCCAGGGCTTCCGCTGAACCTCGCCGGCAATGGCCGGTCTACCGCAAACCGCAATCGCATACCCACCTCCTGGTCATGTCAAGAGTTATGTGTCAAGGTCTGTGTACGGGGGGCATACCGCTCCTGAAGCATCCGCTCCAACACCTCCCGCGCCTCGGCAAACCCTTTCAGCCTTCCCTCCCCCCACCTCCCCTCCAAATGCTCCCCCTCCAAGTACAAAAGCTTGAACACCGCCTCCGGCCGAGGAAACTTGTGGTCCCGCACCTTCGTCCCCCGCCTGATCTCCCGAATGAACCGCTCCATGAGGTTGGCGCTCCGCAAGTACGGCCAAAGCACCCGCGGGTAATCGTGGCCCCCGGGTTCCCCCACCAGGCCGAGGCGTTCCCCGTGGGCAAAAGCCAGAAGCCCAGCACCCGCCGCGCCCCATCCGGCGTCAACCCAAGAGCCACGTACGCGGATTCATGATGTTCGCCCTTCGGGCAAAGCAACCCGCTCCACCCCAAGCCCCTCCCTCAGCACCTTCTCCTCCGGCAAGGGCCTCCCCCGGAAGGCCTCCGCCCTCTCCAGCACCTCGTCCGTGATGGCGCCCTTGGTCTCGTGGGTGTAGCGGTGGCCCAGGAGGAGGCTCATCACCTCCGCCCCTAGCCCCGGCGGCGTACAGGGCCACCGCCACCTCCCCCACGTCCACCTGGCGGCGGGCGTAGGGCTGGTTGACGGAGTCCCCGCGATAGCGGAGGAAGCTGGGGTAGTACCGCCCTTCCCGATCCCGGGGGATGGCCCGTTCCACCTGGCCGAAGGTGGTCTCCAGCCTGCGGGGGTGGTGGCCGCTTCCCGTAGCAGGGCTTGCAGGGTAGACGGGTCCATGGGGTACCTCTTCTCTAGCTTCTGTACCCCCTTTTTTAGAGGCTGTCGTAAAAGGGTGGTATTCTTGAGGGATGAGCTCTAGACGATCTTAC